>JBNLCD010000810.1:0-1963 GCA_050303635.1 Anaerolineae bacterium | reverse complement strand
CAAAAATACTGAGGGCAAGTAATAACCGGAGCATGTTTTTAAACCTTAATTTCAGACTTGTTTATCCCTAGCATAGCGCGAAATCTAAGATCTGAAGTGATGGTTGGTGTATGGATTAGCAATGCGATAGCAACGGCTACCCTATGCCAAGGTTTTCCAGCCCTGCACACGAATAATGAGCGGGTCATAGTGAATATTGCCCGCCTCATCCACATGTTCGCCCAGCAATTGCCGGATACGATCCATACAATCGCCGCGCACCATCTTTGGCATCGCGGCTAACTCAGCACGTGGACCGGTCCACGAGAGTTTGTAACGCAGAAAAACTTCGAGCGGTAATTCAATCGTGAATGGACGATATTCACGGGCTTCAACATTGGCAAAGCCATAATCCGTCAAATCTAGCACAAAATCCTCAGCCGTTTGTAAATCTTCATACCAGAGCCGTTCTTCCATGAAAAAGTCACGCAAAGCAATCAAATCGTCGGGTGCTTCGTCGTCATCCACCGCATATTCACTTAGGGTGTCAAAAATCAACTTGTCAAATTGATGCTGACCACCCCATTCTTGAAAGCACACCCGCCCAGCCGGTTTCAGTATCCGATAAATCTCAGGAAAGGTTTGACGGGGGTCTGTGGCGTTTAAACCAAAGGAAGCGAGGACCAAGTCGAAAGATTGTTCAATGAAGGGTAAGTGGTGGACTGTGCCCTGTATGAAGCTCAGATTAGTATGGTCGCTCCATGTCGCCAACTCTTGAGCAACTTGAAGCATCGGCCCTGAGAAATCAAGTCCTAGACTGTAGCGCACTTCCGGCGCAATAAGCCGCGCGGCAATGCCTGTACCCGTGCCGATATCAAGTGCAATTTCGTGCCCTTGGGGTGCAATCCACTCGATGAGGCTAATCGCCATCGGCGCAAACGCCCGAATAATATAATCTTCATAATGGGGCGCAACCTCATCAAAAAGTTGCTGAAAACTGTATTCATCAGACATAGTAGGCATTTTCGGTTTAGCGGACAGTAGCGTAATTGTAGAGAGCGTTGGTATGGATTGCAAATTTGGATTGATCTTAATGCTGTTCCCTCATACCAGATACAAATTGACCATTTTGCCGAGAAGTCCTATACTTAATAATCAAATGGTTATTTGATTATTAAATGGAAAAAATAAGGCATTCCTATGGCTAGAAAACCTGCCGACCAATCAGTAAGCCGCATCGATATTTTAACGGCGGCGGCAAATGTATTTAAACGCAAAGGCTATCATCTGGCCAAAATGGCAGATATTGCCGCAGATGTAAATTTAACCGCAGGCAGTCTTTACCATCATTTTCCCGATGGCAAACAACAAATCTTGATGGCTGTCCTGAACGAAGGTCTCGATATGATCACCACTAAAGTCAAAGCCGTGGTGAATAATCCCGATCTACCACCCAATGACAAACTTCGGGAATTAATCTATACCCATATTCTGGGGCTAACCGAGCACGTTTCGATTGCGGCGGCGCTGGTTTTTGAAACCCGCACGCTCTTAAGTGATCAAATCGCCCGGACCGCTTATTTAACGCGCCGTGATAATTTTGAACGGTATTATCAAAAAGTTGTTGAAGATGGTATTGCGGCGGGCGTCTTCCGCAAGGTTGATGTGCCTATTTTCACCAAGACACTCCTTGGGGCGCATAACTGGGTTGGGGTCTGGTATCGACAAGGGGGCCGCTTAACTGGCGAAGAAATCGCTGAAGAAATGGCCCAAACCTTCCTCTCTGCGTTGAACATCGTCAATAAACCAGAACCTGAGCCCGAAGCTGAAGCTGAATAACACGCAAGTTATTTGATCACGAAATCCTCTCAAATTGAGAGGATTTTTTATTTGCCCGAACGAGCCATCTATCACCCCCTAAACAGGATAAAAATAACTGTTATCCCCTTTGTTGTGCAGTACAGTAGCAATATGAACTTGTTGC
>JBNLCD010000809.1:0-2015 GCA_050303635.1 Anaerolineae bacterium | reverse complement strand
TTCTTGATCAAGTACACTCAACGGCACTTCAAAATTGAGCAATCCGGACATCGCTTTGGTGACGGTTTCCGGTGGCACATCAACGCCACCACCACCGCCGCCGCCACCACCGCCAAAGACGGTTTCGTAGTGGTTACCATTGGTATCGGTGAGTTGATAATCATAATTAAGCTCAAAATCAACTGGCACTTCACCGACCACACTAAAGCCGAGTGAAATCCGATTCACATCCGCATAAGCATATTCAAGCGTGGCACTGATATTATCTTGGGTCTGTGTTTCATTCAGTTCAATCAATAACCCAGCTTCTTCAACTTCGGTTAGACCTTGATCTTTGCGCGAATCTTTCTCGCCGGGACCCTGTGCCCAGACTGCCACTGTGCCCATAATGAGAATGAGGACTGCGGCTAGAATAATCATGCGACGATGGCCGCGTAATTTTTGCCGAGAACCTAAACTCGCGGGAGTATCAATTTGGTCTTTAATTTCATTCCATAGATCCATATCGTCTGGAACCCTTTCTTCCTCGATTGCGTGTAAAACAGCGGATAAATTCTTCTCGTTCATCCGTTACCTCCTCTATACACTGGCTCCAGTAATTCACGTAAACGCTGACGGCCTTTGTGTAAGCGCCATTTGATGGTGCCTTGGGGACTATCGAGGGTCTGGGCAATTTCTTGTTCGCTCATATCCAGATAGTAGCGCAGGACAATGGCGGCACGTTGTTCCGGGCTTAATTGTCCTAAGGCTGTCCATATTTCGGCATTAGTTTCCGCCAGCACAATACGTTCATCTAAACTGATATCGCCATGCATTAACATGTCACCAAGCGTTAAATCACTGACTACATTCAGCGGTTTGTCCAGCGAAATTTGCTGATGACGCGTGACTTGCTTTAAGGCATCGTTCAAAACAATGCGCATAAACCAAGGTTTAAACGGACGAGTTTCATCAAACTGATCGATGCGGTGATAGACACGGATAAAGGCTGATTGAACAATATCTTGAGCTTGTTGGACGTCACGGGTAATGAGGTCCACGGCGCGCACTGCCTCAACTTGATATGTTTTGACCAGCACTTCCAAGCCGCTTATATCACCGTTCTTTAATCGATGTATTGCGTCATTGATATTCATGCATGAAATCCTTTCTGCCTTCCCTATATCCACAGGGTGGCTGAAAAGTTTGCGGAAATCAGTTTTTTACTTTTTTCAGATAAAGCATTTTGTGATATAGTTCTTAAAAATAGACCAAACAGGACATATCGCCCTACCGAGCAACAAAGTACACTAAAAGAATAGATAATTGTATGGTTGGCTCCATTCGCCAAAAGCCAACTATAATTCTAAGTAACGGATTCAAAACTAGGTATAACCTAATCAGGTCAGCGCCAATCTCGTGACCTAACATTTGCAAAAAACAGATTGTCTTGCGTTTAGGATAATCTGTGGTGAGCAGTGTTTAACTCATTTCTACATCAACTAGCAAAATCTCTAAAATTATTATCGTTGCGGGAGACTGCACACAATGACTATCGAGAATCGCCTCATTGGTGAGCGTTACCAAATCCTCAATTTAATAGGTGAAGGTGGGATGGGTTCTGTCTATAAAGCGACAGATATCCAAACCAATGAACCTGTCGCCATTAAACTCCTCAAAAAACACATTATGGCCAATGAGATTGATGTGCTTGAGCGCTTTCAACGCGAAGGTGAAGCCCTGCGTCAACTCAATCACCCCAATATTGTGAAAATGTTGGCAACGGTTGAAGAAGAAAATGATTATTTCTTAGTGATGGAGTATGTTTCGGGTGGAGATTTACGCCAGCATTTGCAGGAAGTAGAACAATTACCTCTGACGCGTATTCTTGCCATCGCTTTAGAATTAGCCGATGCCCTCACGCGTGCCCTCAACCTCGCCGTCTTGCCCCTCGCCCCCATCCAGGGCCGACGCGGTGTGAAGCAGACCGTGGCGCTGATCCGCGGCCAGCCCGTCGCGACGGTGCTGACGGTGGA
>JBNLCD010000808.1:0-2018 GCA_050303635.1 Anaerolineae bacterium | reverse complement strand
TGAGTAGCACCACCTTCGATTTGCCCGAACATCGTGAATTTGCGCGCGATGCCGTTCTGAAAGCAGGTTGGCATCCCCTGCGGATGGAAGAACGCGAAGCCGAACCCGATTCGAATGCTGTGAAATTCTCGCTGGACATGGTTGAAGAATGCGAAGTCTATGTCCTGATTTTGGGCTTTCGTTATGGCTATGTGCCCGTGGATGCTAATCCTGACGGCATTTCCGTTACCCACATGGAATATCGTGAAGCCAAACGTCTTGGTCGTCCCATTTTGACATACTTGATGCAACCGCATCACACCCCCGACCCGATTGAAGATGCTGACTTGACCCAGATTAAAGCGTTTCGTGCGGAAGTGGGCACGAACGAAATCTGTAGCTTTTTCCGTCGATGCGCGGGATTTCCGTGAGAAATTGATGCAATCGCTTTTTGAATTGCGCTTAAAATTGGAGGGCACAGGCACCTATGCACCGCCCGAACTCCCGCCCACGGATGAACTCGCACCGCATGGCCCCTTACCACCGGGTTCGCGTTTACATCTGGCCCGCAATGATTTGTTCACCGGACGCCAAGCTGATCTCCAACAACTGGCTCAAGATTTGCTCTATGCCCCGTCCGACTCGCGCGCGGTGAATATTGTCGCGGCAACCGTCGGCATGGGTGGTTTGGGCAAAACCCAACTTGCCGTGGAATTTTGTCATCGCTATGGGCGTTTTTTCCATGGGGTGCATTGGCTTCAAGCGCCCGCCAATGACAACACGCTTTCACCCGCAGAAATTATGACGGCTCTCCGTGCGGAAATTGCGGCGTGTGGGCAAGCCATGCAGATTCCGGGCTTTCCGGCGGACAACCAACCGCAACAAGTGGCGATGACCTTGCAAGCATGGCAACGCGGCAATCACCTGATTGTGCTGGACAATCTCGAAAATCCGGAGGCATTGCGCGAAATCTTGCCGCAATTGAGCCAAACACGCGTCTTGATGACCGCCCGTCGCCAAAAATGGGATAAAGCGCTGGGCTTAAAATTGCATCGTTTGGGTGTGCTCAGTGATGTTGAAGCGCGTGAACTTTTACGCAGTTTAGCCGATCATCTGGACGATAGTCCCGATAGTGAACTCGACGATCTCGCTGAAAAAGTTGGCCATTTGCCGCTGGCCCTCGATTTGATCGGGCGTTATTTAGCGGATACAGGGATGAGTCCGACCAAATACGGCACATACCTCGCCCAAGAAGCCAACATTCTTGATCAAGATGCGCTCGTCGATTGGACCGAGGACAACCCGACGCAACATGATGTGCATGTGGCGGCCAGCTTTAATTTGAGTTGGGCCCAACTCGGCGATAAACCGTATGAAGAATTGGCTAAACGCATTTTTCGGGCGAGTGGCTATTGTGCGCCAAACGCCCCCATCCCCGATGAACTCTTGTGGCGGGCCGTCATGGCAGAAGAGGATGAGCCCACTGAACCAGCCCCGCTCTATTTTAAAGCGCTCCGGCGTTTAACCGAAATTGGGTTATTGAGTCGCGATGAGGGCGAATTGACGATTCATCCTCTCCTAAATGCCTTTGCGAAGAAAGTCGACGCAAAACTTCAACCACAGATGTTGAATGTCTTTGCAAAAGAATTAACTTCTATGTCAGGTTTAGCTAATCAATCGGGTCTACCTCAAAATTATGAACCTTTAAGTATTCATGTTGAATATTTAGCTCCTTTTACTGAACAACATGGCCATGAAAATGCAGGTGTGCTTTATGGTGAATGGGGACATTATCTCAAGTTGGTTGCAGATTATACTGGTGCACAGATTATTGATGAAAAAGCGTTAATTATTGACGAACGTGTATTCGGCCCTGATCATCCAGTTGTTGCCAATCGTCTAAATAATTTAGCAGGTGGATTGTTTGAACAAGGTGATTACAGGCAAGCTCAAACAATGATAGAAAGAGCGCTAGCTATCGACGAACATACATACGGTCTTGATCATCCAGTTGTTGCCAATCGCTTGAATAATTTAGG
>JBNLCD010000807.1:0-2036 GCA_050303635.1 Anaerolineae bacterium | reverse complement strand
TAAACATGAACAACCCACCTCTGTTGCGGGTGGGTTTGCTTTTGTTGTGGCATTTATCACGGCGATTATCATTGCGCAATTTTTGCCCATTGAACGCACCGATGATAAGGAGATTACGCGCTTTTTTGGTCTCCTTATTGGGGGCTTATTTATTTACGCAGTGGGCTTTTTTGATGACCGTTATGAATTTTCGCCGATCACGCTTTATATGGCGCAGGTTACGGCGGGCATCATTGCCATTGTCTTCCTAATCTTCATTGAAGGCTTCAACAATCCGCTCACGGGCGATACGGAGACAGGCTGGTCGTTTTTGGTGACATTTACGATCAGTCTGTTTTGGCTTGGTGTGATGATAAATACGGTCAATTGGCTCGACGGTGCCGATGGTTTAGCCGCCGGAGTCGCGGCCATTGCATCGCTCATGATTTTTATCCATGCCACGTTTACGCTTGAACAGGTTAGTGTTGGATTGCTTCCGTTGGCACTATTTGGCGCGACACTCGGCTTTCTACCCTATAATTTTCACCCGGCTAAAGTTTTTATGGGTGGGGGCGCGATGTTCCTCGGCTATACATTAGGGGTGCTCAGTATTATCGGGGGTGCCAAGATTGCCACTATTTTGCTAGTGATGGGTTTGCCGTTAGTTGATCTCTGGTGGCAAATTCTGCGGCGTTTACTCCAAGGCAAGAATCCAATGCATGGCGATCGGGGACACTTACATTTCCGCTTGGTGGATATGGGTATTCCCCAAGGACGGATGGTCTTGGGCTATTATGTGTTTTGTGCCTTCTTCGGCTCATTAGCGCTTATCACAACCAGCCGTCTCTATAAGTTTATTGCCTTGTTGGTGATGATTGCCCTGCTCGCGGGGATTTTTGCACTCGTGGGGTGGCAATATCAACGGCAACAAAGCCAACAAGCCGAAGAAGACTAGTCTTCAACAAGTTTAAATTCAATCACCCAGACTAACTTATCGAGGCTATGGGAGCCATGAATTTCTTGCCAGAGTGCAAGATATTCCGCTCGTCCTGCTACACCCTCGGCGACGGCATCCGCTTCGCTGATATCTTGAATGTGTTCTTGCCAGAGGGCGGTCACTTCAATACGCCCTACCGATTTTTTCATGCGTCCCGGTTGCACACTATATTGCTTACCCACTTGCCACATTGTACGCCCGTTGCGCAGAACAGCTTGCACCGTGCCATCATTTACTGTCCGCGTGGTATCTTCTGGTTTAGCAATGCGGCGAGTTTGCGTTTTGCTCCGATTCAGTACATCTTCAAACGTATATTGAAAAAGCATGATTAATCCTCTCCTGAAATTCCCCCAAATTTAGCAAAATAAGATGAGATGCACTACCATTCTCATTTGAAAACATATGCTCAATTTTTAGATTATAGCCCAAGCACGCGCATAAATGACTAGGCTGATTACACCCTATGACTGATATCCAACATCACCGGAATTTTTACTATAAAAACGACAACCTATACTGCGAAAAACTTTCCATAAAAGATATTCAGCAACAAATTAATCATAGTCCATTCTATCTTTATAGTGCATCGCAACTCCGCCAAAATTATGATACGTATGCGACGGCTTTAGCAGATGTATCAGGCATTATCTCCTATGCAGTTAAATCGAATGGCAACCTCCATCTCTTAAAAATCCTACGTGAGATGGGGAGTTGGGTCACGTTGGTGAGTGGCAACGAATTACGCTTAGCTATGGCCGCTGGATTTACACCCAATCAGATGATTTTGAATGGGAATGGCAAGACACTCGCTGAATTACGGTTAGCCATTGAACAAGGTGTTTTTGTTAATGTGGATAGTGCCTTTGACTTGGCGCATATCCAACAAATTTCTGCGGAGCTTAGTCAGCAAGCCAACATACTTTTGCGGGTGAATCCAGATATTGACCCGCAAGTTCATCCTTATATTTCGACGGGGTTGCGGGATTCAAAATTTGGTATTCCGCTGGGTCAAATTGACGGCCTCTTGGCTAAAATTGTCCGAACACCTTTGTTAAATCTT
>JBNLCD010000806.1:0-2037 GCA_050303635.1 Anaerolineae bacterium | reverse complement strand
CAGTCCTAGATCATTCCTTTAACAAGGGTCTTGAGGCCCTTGATTATCCAAAATTCACGTTAAAATAACTTAATCAAAACCTTGATAGTCGCGAATAGAATATATTCTCTGTTATACTCGGCATGTCTCAATGAAATAAACGAAATAAGCTTAAGAAGAAGTGGAATAATGCAGTATGACAGACCAGATTAGAATTGGCATTATTGGTGGTTCTGGCCTATATGCCATGGACACGCTGACCGATGTCTATGAACAGGAAATGGATACGCCTTTTGGGGCGCCGAGTGGCCCAATCACCATCGGTACACTCGCTAGCGAAAAAGTAGCTTTTATCGCTCGACATGGTCAAGGTCACGTCCTTAATCCAACTGAAGTTCCCTATCGAGCCAACATCTATGCGCTCAAAATGCTTGGGGTTGAATATATTGTTGCCGTGAGTGCCTGCGGTTCTCTGCGGGAAGAACTCGCCCCCGGTCATTTTGTAATCCCCGATCAACTCATCGATTTTACCAAGGGTAAACGGGACGCCACGTTTTTTGAAAATGGCTTGGTGGCTCACACTGGCGTAGCCAATCCATTTTGTGGACAAATTCGCCCACTTATTCAAGATGCGTTGCAAACAGCCGGGGCAACGGTGCATATGGACGGCAATTTCATTACCATTGAAGGTCCGCGTTTTAGCACCAAGGGTGAAAGTCATCTCTATCGGCAATGGGGCATGGATATTATCGGCATGACCACCTCGCCCGAAGCTTTCCTCGCGCGCGAAGCCGAAATTTGTTATGCGGTGATGGCCGCTGTCACTGATTATGATGTGTGGCATGAAGTTGAAGTCACGGCCGCTGATGTGATGTCAACCTTTGCCCAAAACGTACAATTGGCTCAACAAGCCATTATTAACGTGATTCCGAAAATCGCTCAACTCAGTGAACCTGCCGCCGCGCACACAGCGCTGACGGGTGCATTGACCACTCAGCAAGATATGGTTGATCCCGATCAATATAATAAACTCAAGCTCATTATCGAAAAATAATTCCACAAAAAAACGGGGGTGTCGCGCTAAATAACACCCCAGTTTTCGTTTGATTGAAATTGAGTTGTTTTATGTAAACTGCTCAAAATCTTTGGAAAAGGATTTATTACCTTTTTTGTAAAAAAGGTAACACCAAAAAACTTTAAAGGAGCTTCAAGAAAGACCTTGTCGAAAGTTTTGGTCAAGCTTTTACAAAAGCTTGGAAAATATTTTTTCTATTAAATTTTGGTGTTTTACAATTATTGTCGGATATAATGCAAGTCTTGATAGGTTTTTCGAAATGCCGTGACATCTTCGGCGATATCACTCACATTGCGCTTATCCAATAATGCCTCGGCAATGAATGAAGCCACCTGTGGCATTGCTTTGGGTGTCATTCCCCAGCGCACAACTTCAGGTGTCCCCAAGCGTAATCCGTTTAAATCGTTGACCAGCGCTTCAATCGGCAAACCAATGCCACATGCCAGAATATTAGCCTGCCGTAATTTTTTAGCCGCTGTCTGACCACCGCCAAATGACTGTGCTTCGATAGCAAATTGATGTGAGTTTGTTACACCTTTACTTGTCGTGTAGAGGGGTAATCCACCTTGGATAAGATTCTCAGCCAACGCCCGCGCCGTCTGGATCATCATATCTGCATAGGCTTGGCCAAATTCTCTCCAATCGAGCAATGTCAACGCCAGTGAGGCCGACTTCGCCACATCAAAATTCGCCGTTAAACCCGGATAGGCGATCTGGTCCAGCTTTTGCGCTAATTCAGGTTCATTGGTCAATATAAGTCCCGATGGTGGTCCCCCTAAACTTTTATACGTGCTCATCGTCATAAGATGTGCACCGTTGGCTAAGGGATTTGGCCAGCCTTGCCCTGCAATCATCCCCGATAAATGGGCCGCATCGAATAGAAGCCAAGCGCCAACGTCATCCGCAATGTGCCGGATTTCCGCCACGGGATGTGGAAATAAATTCAAGCTCCCGCCAATCGTAATTAGTTTGGGCTGAAGTTC
>JBNLCD010000805.1:0-2041 GCA_050303635.1 Anaerolineae bacterium | reverse complement strand
CCTAAATACCGGTTACCGTGAAATTGGGGTGGCGGCGCTACCGCATCCATTTGGCTATCTTTATATTGTGGTATTTGGTTCTCGCCCCAATGTTTTCCCGGCCATGTATAATCCAACCAGTGGCCAAACTTATATGACTACCGAACAATATCAATATTCCGGTGGCGGTGATTGGCTTGATTCAGTTCAAGAAGTGCAACAAGTTCCGACGGTATTAACCCAATTAGACGAAAATGGCTGGAAATCCTTTAGTAGCCAACTCAACTTAGATACTGCTGAACCTTATGCCTTAGCTTTCCGATCTAATGGGAAAGTTGTGATAGTTGAAGTTGATCCAGTGAATACCACGATTATTCTGCCTGAAACGCTGGCAACATTCTTGGCTGAGGTGGAGCCAGAGCAACCCGCGCCGACATCCACGCCACCTCCGGGACCTCTGTTCCCAACAAACACACCCGCACCTTAAATCTTGCCATAACAGGTCGGGCAACGTAAAATTTGCCCGACCAAGCTATTCATCCAGTATCTTTTGCGAAGGAACAGACATGAAATATTTGCGAAATCTAGTTTTGTCTCTAGTTATTATTTTGGTCATTACTCAAGTTTTACCTGTCCAGCAACCTGCTTCAACTCATGCCCAAAGCGCACCGATTCGGGTAAGCTCTAAAAACTTTACAGAAAGCTATATTCTCGCTTACCTAGTTATGATTCCGCTTGAAGAAGCAGGTTATCAAGTGGAAGACATGACGGATTTTGGTGATACCAATGCAAATCGCGAAGCCTTGTTGGGCAACCAAGTGGATGTATATGTTGAATATACGGGAACGGCTCTGACGAACTTTTTCCCAAGCACCACCTTTGATGATGTAACATTTCGGGATGCCTATTTCACTTATGCCAGCGTCAGTTCATTGGACGCTTCCATGAATGATATTATCTGGCTTCATCCGGCTCCGGGCAACAATACATTTGCGATTGTTGTGACACGTGATTTTGCCGATGAACATGGTTTAGCCACGATGGAAGATTTTGCGGCCTATGTCAATGACGGTGGTGAAATCTATATGGCCGCGAGCGAAGATTTCCTTTTCCGTCCCGATGCACTTCCTGCCTTTGAATCGGCTTACAATTTCGATGTTGATGGTACCCAAATGTTTGTCATTAATCAGGCTTTTCCGACTCTAACTGAACAAGCGCTCGTTGATGGTGTGAATGGTATCAATGCCAGTTTTGCTTTTAGCACTGATGCGCTTATCCAACACTATGATTTAGTATTGCTTGAGGATACTTTAGGATCTCAACCTGTTTTTCAACCCACACCCATTTTTCGCGGCAATGTTATTCGTGAAAATCCAGAGATTACGCGCATCTTAAATCCTATTTTTAAAACATTGGATAGCGAGACTTTACAAACCCTTAATAAACAAGTGGATGTTGATGGGTTAAGCCCGCGCGAAGTTGCCCAACGATATTTGGATGATAATGGTTTATTAGTTGATGAAGAAACTCCAATTGATGCTTCGGCAGAATCATCAGAAAATAGTGACAGTTAATTCTCTAATCGACTGTCTAGAAATGATAGATACGGTATCTGCTGTCAAGCAGAGTTGGGTAAAGCTTGCCCATAATTAGGGTCAAACATAGCTTGCTTGTGAACTAAAGTATGGGCCAGAAAAACAAGTTTACGCGCACAAGCTGTCGTAATGAGCTTCTTGGGCTTACCATTACTTTCTAGACGTTGGGCAAAAGCTTTTAGGAGCGGATTGTGGACTTTGGCCGAACGGCCCGCCATCGTTAACACTTTGCGTAAGGTCGCATGGCATCCATAACCAGTTTTACGGTATCCATGATACAGGCCCGAGTCTTGGGGATGTGGCGCAAGTCCAGCATAGGAAGCTAATTCTTTGGCAGTATGTCCATTCGAAAAACCATTGGTGACGATCAGTAACCAAGTGGCACTGATCCAGCCAACACCTTTAATACTCTCAATATAGGTACTCAATTGTTGTAAATAAGGATGGGCGGCTATGATCGTTTTGAC
>JBNLCD010000804.1:0-2050 GCA_050303635.1 Anaerolineae bacterium | reverse complement strand
TTTGCTCCGGCCAAGGTCCACAGGAGGGCTTCTTCCCTAGCAACCTGGAGAACTGCTGCAACACTAGGCGAAGCCCCGTGGAACAAACACTGATTTCTGTGCTTCCAAACGACCCGTGCCCCAAGGATCACCAAGGAATTGAACCCCTCTCTCAATTGGCTTGGCACCCGCATGAAAACATTTTGGCCATCGTAAATACTGAACATAGTCTCGATTTATGGCAGGTCAGCACGGGCCAATTATTGCAACATAGTGCTGATTATCCAGAGAGCGTGTTCAGCATGGTTTGGAGTCCTGCCGGAGCGTATTTAGCGGTTTATGTAGGTGCAAGCGTAGAAATATGGGGGCGTCATCATGATTAAATCGCTTATCATCTCGGGCCTACTACTCATATTGGTTACGGTCAGCACCCATGCCACTCAATCACAGCAACCGAATGATCAATGGCCATTAGTACTTGAAGTCAGTACCGCCCTCGAAGATATTCCCTATCGGCACCAATGGAGTCCAAACGGGCATCATTTATTGGCCTATGTGGATATCAGCGACTCTGCCGCATCGTCCACTTATCGCTATCGAATTTACGATGCCACGACTAGGGACTATATCGTGGAACTAGGAGATGCTGAATACAGTCGGTTGAGTTGGTCGCCGCAAGGCACCTATTTAAGCAATATTGACCACACGGCGGTCCTCATTATTTCAGCTACCAGCGGCGAAACGGTCGCTAGGTTAGGTGAACATGCGGCTGAGATTATATCTATAGCATGGCATCCTTCTGAGGATACGATTGCGACCTTCACGCAAGACGGCAACCTAAATATTTGGGATTTGACGGGAAATCGCCTCAATGCTTGGACGCTAGCCGGCGAAGCAACGCAAAGTTTTAGCGGTAACTCGCTCAGTTGGTCTGCTGATGGACAATTTCTAGCTTTCAATATTGGGTTAGATGCTGTGCGCATTATTCAGCCGTTTAACCCTGATTTTGTTGCCCAAACTTACTATAAGTTGAACGGTAATTGGGCATGGCATCCTACGCAACCTATTTTAGCGGCGGTGTTGGATTTTAAACTGCAATTATGGGATGTTGAAACAGGCGAATTGATACACACATTTTTGACGCCAGAAGCACCGATTATGCACGTTGAATGGCATCCGCAAGGTGATTATCTCGCGACTTATAGTGATGATCATTACCGTGGTCTGCCGAAGTTTTCCACAATTTGGGATAGCGCGAGTTTTGAGCTCGTACAACAAACCCCACTCGGTGATTTTCTGACGGATCAACAAGTTTGGAATAGAGCCGGAGATTATTTTTATCTAGCTGAAACATTCCGTGTCAGAATTTGGGATGCGCGTGGCGAGAGCCTGCTTTTACAAATTGATCCGGCGGAATTTTTTGTTTGGACAGCATTTTCGCCGGATGGTCAATTCATGGCTGAAACATATCGTGCCTTTTCAGACGCCGAGAATGTTGATATTCGTATTTGGGACGCTGTGCAAGCCAGTCAAATAGCCACCTTAACCGCGCCAACGGCTACGGTTGAATATTTGATGTGGAGCGCTGATGGTCAATATTTGGCAAGTGATGGCCAAGATCATCAATTGCGGGTGTGGCGACGTGAATAGCAAGTTATTTTCCTAAAAGAACCGAACACACCTGTGCTAAGTATTATCTTTGAACAGGAGGAGATGTTATGCGGAAAATTTTATTGCTGTGCATTCTGGGACTATGGGTGGGAACCAATCACGTTATTGCCCAAGATCCACTCTCACCTATTGAGCACAATGCGGATTGGGAACCAGTGGTGCAAGAATTTGACGGCGTGCCGATGGTTTTGGTGCCGTCCGGTTGTTTTATCATGGGCAACGAGCTAGAAAGTGATGAAGCGCCAGCCCACGAAATTTGCTTTAGTGAGCCGTTGTGGCTTGATCAAACTGAAGTCACCAATGCACAATTCGTTGAATTTGAGGGTGAAGCCTCAAGTGAACCGTGTTCGACAGGGGAAGATGATTATCCCCGCGATTGCGTCAATTGGTTTGAAGCGGA
>JBNLCD010000803.1:0-2052 GCA_050303635.1 Anaerolineae bacterium | reverse complement strand
TTTGGGTCCAGTTGCGTCTTAGCCCAACGGCAGATGTTAGCGGGGGCCTACCGGCGATGCCTGTTCAATTTACATCTGAAGAACAAGCCGATTTTATCGTACAGGGAAGTGCCCTTGCTCTCTCAGCCGGAGCCGACCGCGTGAGTGTTTTTAAACTGTATGATGCAAAATTTAAGCCGGGTGAAACCAGTCCTTATGGATTGATTCGACATGATAATACCGAAAGACCTGCTTATATTAGTTATAAATTTATCACCCATACTTTTGCGCCGATGATCAGTGCAAGCGCTGGGCGTAGCCAAAACAGTCGTTTAGTGGTGATTACGCAACCGGAGCAAACAGTCTATGTAATGTGGGCGTTTGGTATGAAGTCGGTAGATTTTTGGATACCAGCCGAGTTCGAAGACACCATTATCCACTATAATAGACTTGGAGAACGTTTATCCGATCCTCGACAAGGGATTGGTATTGATGAATTACCGGTATATGTCATAAGTGCACCGGGCAAAGTACCAGAAAATGATAATCAAATCCGGGTAAGTGGTTCTCCCTATATATTGATACTAGAGGGACCACCACGGCCTGTTTGGGCGGCAATTGATGGAACCGCTGTACAAATTTTCGTGCCGCCCGATTTATAAAGGCCTTTTGAATAGCACGTAATGGAGCTATATAAATTATGGAATTTGAGCAAGAAAAAGACGATAGAGATCAATTTGTGCGTTTTGTGGCGCACGAGCTTAAAAACCCGTTAGCTGGTATGGTCATGAATGCAGACATGCTCAAGAATTCATTGACCATGTTGCCACCTGAACGTCTTGAAAAAATGGTGGAGAAGATTTACGCTACCGCAACCATGATGACCAGCGTTGTTGATCAAATTCTTGATTTTTATACGCTTAAAGAAGGTAATGCGCAACTTGACTTGGCTGAGATAAATTTGGATGATGTGTTAAAAACAGTCATTGCGCCTTATCAACTACAAGCTGACCACAAGACAATTAAGTTACACTATGAAAACGTGGCTGACAAAGTAACGGTTATGGCAGATATGACAGCCATGAATAGTGTGCTCAGCAATATTATTTCTAATGCCATCAAATATACTGAACAAGAGAAAAACGTATTTATCAGCTTAATTTCTCATAATGGTCGCGTTCGCGTTGCCGTGCGCGATGAAGGTGTTGGCTTAACAGAAGACGATCTGGGTAAACTATTTGTTGAATTTGCGAAATTGAGCGCCCGCCCAACTGGGGGCGAACGCTCGAATGCCATTGGTCTAGCCTTGGTCAAAATGCAAGTTGAAGCTATGCAAGGAACGGTTTGGGCTGAAAGTGATGGTCAGGGTCAAGGTACAACCTTTACAATTGAATTTCCAGTGGTTTCAAGTTAATTGCAACGAGATTACCTGATAGAAATATATCAAACGGGTGACTGCGTACAATCACCCGCTTTTTTATTATTCGAAAACAATCCAGCGGTCAGGGACGAGTTGATGCGGAGGTAGTGAACATATTTCAGTGAGTTCAGCATAGGCATCAGCGTCACCTAACAGACCGTCTTCCAGTAGCGTATTGATATGGTCATCATTCAAATCAGGATCACCACATTCACGGCGTAGATGGTTCCATGCTTCGGCGGTTGAGGCTTGGCGGTCAACTGGCACAATCCCGCCATTACCATCTGGTTTAGCCAGAAGAAAGACATAATATTCAGCGTAAAGTGATTCAGGATACATATGCTGAGACATCAGTTCAGTTACCCCAACAGATGACAATTGCTCATAACTCGTTGAACCGGGGGTTGGATCATCTACCACAACACCTTGTAAATGCAAATCTTTGAAAACACCGCCAAATTGAATGAGATAAACTTGTTCGCGCTCCACGAGATCACCGCGTTCATTCACATACATCAAATTAAAGCGCGATGCATCACACAAAGTTTTTTCGCCGAAGTAGTCCATATCCACGCGTTCAGGAGTGCAAACGCTTCCTTGGCGTTCGACTTTGAGATGGCGACAAACTTGGCCAACTGTCCGCGAGGAACCCT
>JBNLCD010000802.1:0-2055 GCA_050303635.1 Anaerolineae bacterium | reverse complement strand
ATGAAACTGGTTTGGTCCACGATGAGAAATAGAAAAAGTTTTCAGATTTTGATTCAAGGAATGAGATTCAAATCTAAATTTTAAATATCTCCAAACTGAATTTGAACTGGATTTTAAAATAGGATAAAATCAAATCAAGTTTTTAGGACCTTTTCAAATCTGGAAATTTGAAATTGATTTAAATAATCAAATTTAAATCAAGACTTTAAATGGAAGACTTTTAAATTGATTAAGAAAAAGATTTCAAAGCGAAATTTAAATCTTTTCAAAAATTAAAATCGACCAAGGCCTCAAAAATAAAAATATGCATGCCATGAAATGCAATCCTATAAATTTATTTGAAAATTTCCTATTGCTATTTAAGTAAAATGCATTAACTTCGACGTTTTAAAATTTCAAAATTTTAGGGTGTTACACAGAACCACCTCGGGGAGGGGTTCGTAGACCAGGATCAGCTTGAGCGATTCTCGGTGAAGCGAGAACACAATCAACACACATAAGTACAATACCATATATTAAAGTTCGAGTAGAAATTATTATAACTTAAGTTCACGTTTTAATTATACATAAGAGGTTTAAAGCCAAAATCATGCTTCAAAGGATAAATCAGAGTTTGCAGAAGCAATTTCTCTCAACGGTCAGAACATTCTCTTTGCCCTAAACGAGAATAGCATCCATCGGCACTCTAAGCCTGAGGATCCCAGTACGGAGTCCAACCCTCATCGGTTTAGACTTCCCACTAACAACCCTCGTCAGCATTGCCGGAAAGAGGAAGCAGTTCCTCACCTGCACACTGAAGACAACAAGAGGAAAGCTTGAGTGACTACGCTCAGTAAGACTTATCCAAGGTGACCAAAAGATCACCACTAGACATGCAAAGGCTTTAAATAAGACTAATGAACTCATAAGCCTACTAGCAACTAGATTAAGTACTATTAAGCATGTTAATTAGCCAAGTTAAGTTGATTAACATGGGAAGATTTGCATCCTACTCTAAGCATGCAAAGGTATCCAAGCAATATTGATTATCAAGCCATGACTACAAAGTAGTCATCACTCCAAATAGTTATCATCACATTATGATTATGAAGTTGATAATTCTACGTTTAGATGCGGCGAACAAGCCATCACCCATATCCGAGGGTGTCATGGAGATTCGAATCAATAATCAACGTTGTAAGGGTATAAACCTGACAACACGACACACGCAGGCCTGGAGGGCACCACGAGTGGCAAAAATTCACGATGAGGTCAAGGAGATGATCGGGACCCACCTCACCCTAGTGTACGTCTTCCACGCGTATGCCTCGACGGACACACCGTGGGTGACCCGACACTATCCCGTATAACATCCATAAGGAGGTAGGGTATCGTCCAACTCGGCGACACGCGAAACTACTCAGTTTAGGGGATTCCATATGTCCCATATGCGTCAGTATATTCAATGCTTGTTCATCAGGGCTTAACCGACGCGGGCCTTACTGACACAGGCGGGGGCTACAACCTTGGAGGTGCCGGCTTTCCACATACCACTCACCGACCTTTCCAACTAGCTGTCTCCCTTTTGCACCTAAGGGCCCCGCCCGGTCTCCAGTTTAATCAAGTTTTAACCACTAAACCAAAGTTTTGAGTTTTAAAGAACCTATGGCCACCACGTGGTGTTTTGACCACTTGACCATCTACCCTAGCCTACATCTACGCCTAGCCATAGCTAACGACCTATCTCTAACCATAGAATCATCAATGATGGATTGAAAGATCACCTTAATGCAACTAGGGCATCAATTCAACTTATATAACCTAATGCACAATCAAGAATCATAAATAAGATATAAAGTTAAATAAAATTCAAGGAAGGTGGTTAGATGAACTGGGGCTTGCCTTGATCCAAATCTAGGTTAGTGGATGCTTCAACTTGAGCTTGTTCCGCTTGAACTTCTGATCTCAGCTCGGCGTGATCTAGTGTATATGCATAAGTATGAGTCGAGATTAAAATGTGCAATGCATGGGGTGTAAGGGGCAACATGATGCATAACCAGGAGCAACTAAACATAT
>JBNLCD010000801.1:0-2074 GCA_050303635.1 Anaerolineae bacterium | reverse complement strand
GGTGCGATGGGTATGGAAACTATTCGCCAATTCCCGTTTGTGGATGCTGTTGTCTCTGGTGAAGGTGAAATTATTTTCCCGCAATTGGTAAAGCGTGTTTTCAACAACGAAAGCATTGATGCTTTACAAGGCGTGTTTACCCAAAACAATATCGATTTTGTTGGGGTGAATGGTCAACCGTTGGGCGCGCCGCCTATTTATGACATGGATGCCTTGCCGACACCCAATTATGATGATTTTTTTACTCAAGTAGCCCAATCTTCGCTTAAGAAATCCACGTCTTATCGCATTTTATTTGAAACCTCACGCGGTTGTTGGTGGGGTGAGCGGAATCATTGTACATTTTGTGGTCTCAATGGCGAAACGATGGCCTATCGGAGCAAGTCAGCTGACCATGCCCTGGCAGAATTAGTTGAATTGGTGGACCGCTATCCCGATCTTCCAGTATGGGTGGTCGATAATATTCTAGATATGACTTATTTTCAGGATTTTATTCCACGTCTCGCTGATCTAAATATGGATTTAGATTTGTTCTATGAAGTCAAAGCGAATCTGCGTAAAGAACAAATGATGGCCATGCGCGAGGCGGGCATTAAAAATCTGCAACCCGGTATTGAGAGCCTCAATAATCATGTTCTTAAACTTATGAAAAAAGGCGTATCATGGCTTCAAAATGTCCAAATTCTAAAATGGGGTAAAGAACTAGATATCAATATCTATTGGAATGTTTTATGGGGTTTTCCGGAGGAGACACCGGAAGATTATGCAGAAATGCAGGCGATTTTACCCTCTATCTATCATTTGAATCCACCAACAGGTTCGGCTAAGATTCGGCTAGATCGCTTTAGCCCACATTTTAATAACGCTTATGAACATGGTTTCATCAATGTCCGTCCAGCGATACCCTATCAATACATTTATCCATTTGAGTCTAAAGCCCTTGCGAATTTAGCGTATCATTATTTTTATGACTATGCGGATAAGCGTAATATCCGAAGCTATACCCAACCAGTTTATCAAACAATCAAGGATTGGCGTGTGGCCTATGATAGCAGTGCAGTTTTTCAAGTGGATTTAGGATCATATTTGTTGATCTGGGATTTTCGTGAAGAACGTGAGCCTAGTCTGACAATTCTGGATGGAATTGAGCGCTTTTTATACTTGGAATGCGACGCATTAGCAAACGTACGCCAACTTTTTAACCGGGTTCAGGCTGAATTTGAAGTAGATGATGTGGATATCAACGCCCTTTTGAAACCGCTTGTAGATAAAAACCTCATGCTCCAAGACGGGAAATTATATTTGAGCTTGGCAACACGCCTGGGCAGATATGAACCTAATCTACAAATCGCACAAAAATTAAAGGACTATGTCTTGGGGGGATCACTTCGCCGCGATGAGACTATTGAATTTGATGCAAAGATACATACGCAGTTGGATGATAATTTCTTTATGTTGAATGCAAATGATCAACCCGCGATTCTCTATAAAGTACTGTGTGATTATATTGATTACCATCTAATTCAGTCGTTTGTTGAAACACCCTTCCAGACGCTGGCTGGCATCCAGATTGATATTTAAGTATGCGGCACCAAATGTCACAAGGACGATAGACATTTTATGATTTCAATAGAGCTTTTTGCAAATCGCTATATTCTCAATGATACGTTGGGACAAGGTGGCATGGGGATTGTTTATGAAGCATTTGATCGGCTTTCTGGTCGAAAAGTTGCCTTGAAACAAGTCCTTGCCCCGATTGATGTCATTGCGGTAAGTCCTACTGATAGCGATGATAATGAACAAGTTGCTTTAACCCGTGAATTTCAAACCTTAGCTTCTCTGCGGCACCCTAATATTATCAATGTGATTGATTATGGGTTCCATAAGCAAGGTGTGTTAAAACGTCTGTATCCCTATTTCACTATGACGTTGCTCGGGGATGCCCGCGATATTTTACTCACCAGTCAGCATCTATCAAACGAAGCCAAGTTGTATCTGATTATCCAAGTCTTGCAAGCTCTTGAATATTTGCATAAACGGGGCATTGTCCATCATGATCTAAAACCGAGTAATA
>JBNLCD010000800.1:0-2075 GCA_050303635.1 Anaerolineae bacterium | reverse complement strand
ACATCATGCGCGATCAGGATTTGTTAGACCAAGCTAATCGGGCCAATAAAGCTCCGGCCATCTATTGCACGCAATATTATCACACGGGGGTTCCCTTTATTTTCGGCAATGCCGTGGGACTTCATGAGGATGTTAATTCCTTTATCCATGAGGCCGGACACGCTTTCCATACGTTCGAGATGCTCGATAATCTCAACTATATCCAGCAGATGAATATTCCGATGGAAATTGCGGAAGTGGCTAGTCAAACTCTCGAACTTTTAACTTTACCCTATTTGCACCAAGAGCGCGGTGGTTTTTATGATGATGCGGAACTCAATCGGGTCGCGGTCCAAACCCTCGAGCGGGTCGTTTCGCTGTGGGTTGGTATTGCGAAATTTGGCATCTTCCAAGACAAGCTCTATGAAGATCCGCAACTTGCCCAAAATCCGGAAGCCATGCATGCTCTCAATCTCGAACTCGCCCAGCGCTTTAATCCCCTAGTCAATTACAGCGGTTATGAAGAGCTAGTGTCTACTCAATGGCAAGATGTGCTCCATTTTTATCATGTACCCTTTTATCTCATTGACTATGCCTTGGCCTTTGTCGGAGCGGTGCAGATTTGGATGCGTAGCCAAACAGAGCCGCAACAGGCTATGGATGATTATTTAGCGATGCTTGGTTTGGGGAATACGCGTCCTTTGCCCGAACTCTACGCCACGGCTGGGGCGAAGTTGGCCTTCGATGAATCGAGTTTGGGCGAAGTTACCGCTTTTCTGGAACAACAATTCCAACACTATGGCGCTTTATAGATAATCAATATCGTGCAAAATGCAAAACGGGTGAGAATTGCCTCACCCGTTGTTGTTTATGCTTATGAGGTAAAACTTAAGGCTCGTTCTCGATTTGGGCGAGCGCCTCATCGAAAACGAATATTGCATGGAGAGCATTCAAATTCAATAGATGAATCGGTTGATGGTCTACTTCAAACGTCGCTTGCACCAAAGTTGTCTTAAATTCACTTTCTAGCTTTGGTAAGTCGGTGCCATCTAAAATATTCACAATTTTGGCACCGGCTAAGATCGGAATACCAACCTGAATTAGCTTGCCATCAAACACGCACTGGGCAATAATTTGCCGCCAAGCTAAATCTGCATGTTCGTTCGCTTCACCTATCAGAAAGCTGGACAGATCCAAATTAGGGACAATATTGTTTTGCCAGCGACTAATGCCTTGAATACTCGGATGCACATCTGGCACAGACACAAGATCTGGCAAATTAACAATATCTAAAACCTGAATTGACCAAATCGCGAGATGTTCTTCAGACAAACCGGGCACTGAGAATTGAAAGAGTTGAAGATTTTGATTCGGTTGCATCATCTTAACCCTCACTCACTAGCCACTCAGGTTCTTGGTCTTTAACAAGTTGGGCGAGATGCTCCACATCTAGCATCAAAACCAGCGTGTCCAAATCATCCACAATGCCCTTGTACAGTTTGGTACTGAGTAAAACGGGTACATCATAGAAATGATCAGCCTGTATCGTATGGGTGGGATGAATACGCTCAATCGCCACCGCAAATTTTCCCAGTGAAGATTTTAGAAGCAGGGCTTGCTGGCTAGTTGTCTCAGTTGATTGAGTTTGACCCACAAGCGTACGTAAGTCAATGACAGGCATATTCGTGACTCGTTCAGACGAACGCCAGACAGTTTTATTATTCGCATTCATATATTGGCGCAGTTGGTGAACTGCTTCAACATAGCTCATATCGATACCAAAGATTTGCCCATCACTGGCTATCGGTACATATTGCAAGGGAAAGTGTTGCACGTTTTTCATCATCTACCTAACCATAACCCGTTGAAGTTCATCAATGAGCTCTTCTTCACGATAAGGCTTGACTAAATAGCCATCCACGCCCAATTGATAGGCCCGGTCACGATGCTTATTGCTGGAGCGCGACGTTAAAAATACAACAGGCAAATCATTAAAGCGTGCCTCTGTCTTAATTTGGGTCAATAATTCATAGCCGTTCATGCGTGGCATTTCGATGTCAACCAGAGCCACATCCGGGTGCGCTGAAGCGAGTTTC
>JBNLCD010000799.1:0-2086 GCA_050303635.1 Anaerolineae bacterium | reverse complement strand
ATCATGAAGTCGGTGTGGATGGTGCTATTATTGCCACCTTTTTCCGCAAACTCTTCTTCAGGCATGCCCACGCCGTCTTGCAAGGAATCGCGATAGGCGCGGCCTAAAGCAATATGACAGGAGGCATTTTCATCATAGAGGGTATTGAAGAAAACCATGCCCATTTGCGAAATTGGGGAACTGTGTGGAACGAGTGCTACTTCACCCAAACGCCGGGCACCTTCATCGCTGTCCAGCAACATTTTGAGTTGTTCTTCACCAACTTCAGCTTGAACATCCACCACACAGCCATCTTTAAAGGTGAGGGTGAAATCTTCAATGATCGTACCGCGTAAATTGAGTGGCATACTGGAGCGCACGACGCCATTCACTTTATCTTTATGTGGCAAGGTGAAGACTTCTTCGGTGGGGATATTCGGCACGTGCACAATATCAAAATTAGTGACCGCCGTGGCTCCTTGCCAGATATGACCTTCCGGCAACCCGACCGTTAAATCAGTCCCCGGCGCTTGATAATGCAGGGCCGTGTATTGCTTATCATTGAGATATTGGCTTCGCGCTTGCAGATTATCAATATGTTCCCGCCATGCCGCAACAGGGTCAGGAGTATGAATGCGGCTGGTTTGGAAAATCGCATCCCACAATTTAGCAGTGCCTTCTTCTTCGCTCAACTCGGGATAGAGCTTTTTGACCCAACCCGGATTCGGAATTTGAATCAAACACCAGTTATCGTTGTTGTCGCCCATTTCTTTTTGATAACGGGCCCATGCTTTGCCATTCGCGGCCTGCATCTTCTGAACACGGGCCGGATCAACACCTGCAAAAAGCGTTGGGTCATTCGCCCGCATCGCTAGCACCGCTGGACCATTTTTATTGAGGCGCACGACCTCTTCCGTCAGATAATCACGGGTAATTTCCAATGAGTCTTCGGGGGCTTCTTGTAAACGAATGACCGAGGACGCTGGATCATCAAAAAAGACTTCTACGTGATGTGCGCCCGCTTGATACGCCGCGCGTGTTGCCGCGCGGACAAATTTATAATCTTGGGCCGAGGCAGTAATAATCACAGTCTGACCGGGTTGAACATTCATACCAATCCGAATCACTACATCCATGTATTGCTTTAGTTTCTCGTCAAAATTCATAGTCTTCCATTATCTTTCAGTACCACACAATAAAACCTCTGGATTGCCGTATTCTCGCATAAATTTTGCAACGTGCCTATTGTAAGTTCACCGGTTAACTATCTGATATCTTTAACCAGTGGTGCTAGTTGAAAATCATGGGTAAATCCCTAAGCTAAAGGTGGCAAAAACAAGAATTATTGGTACGCTGTCTCAATTTAGATGTGTATCTAATTAGAAGAGTATCGAAATTATGTTCAAATGTCAAGCAATTGGCCTGAAAATAATTAGGTCAATCAGGCAGATGTTAGCGTTGCCCAAGCGTTGTTTGATTTGGCTAGGCTTAAGTTGGTCAATAACGGTATAATCAAGCCTAGGTGGGTTTTTAAGCAAAGGAGCACGGATGTTTTTACGGCACAGGATCGCAGGTCTACTTGTTTTTCTCATATCGATGAACATGTTTATTTGGGGTTCATTTCAGTCTCATCCAAGTCGTGCCCAATCCGACACATGTGCGGTGAATTTGATGGTGGTGCTCAACACATCAACTGATTTGGATACATCAGAGTGGGATGCTGTGCAAATTTTTACGCAAGCGCTCCCTCAGCAACTCTTGTTAGCTGATGAGGATGTTGACGAAATTGAATATGGTCTCGTCCAATATGCTTCAGATGTTGAGGTCTTTTTGCCACTGACGACGCTGAGCAAAGACGATTTGGGTGAACTCGAAGATCATCGCATTTTCACGACATTAGCCACCTTAGAACCGACCGATGAAGGGGCCGATTTAAACCTCGCCCTGACGACGGCTCAGGCGGAATTTCCCCGCATGGACAATGACTATGCCAATATTATTGTGGTTTTATCGGGTGCGGATGTCGCGCATGATGAAGCGCAAGTCACCGCCGATGAAATCCGTCTGGCGGACACACATATTTTGAGTGTTGTGGTCGGGGATATTG
>JBNLCD010000798.1:0-2089 GCA_050303635.1 Anaerolineae bacterium | reverse complement strand
ACAACCGAGTTGCGGCGCGCTGGTGGCCGTCGGTGGAATCGGTGTTGCGGTCGGCGGAATTAACGTCGCTGTTGGAGGAACAGGTGTCACGGTCGGCGGTACGTCCGTGGTGGTGGGCGGTAAGGTGGTCGCGGTGGGTTCAACCGTGTCAGTGGGCTGAATGGTCGGTGGCGTAGTTTCAGTTGGGGCCGGTGTGGGATCATTGCCTGCTTCAGCCGGTTTCGTGACAAACAGCACATAGACAACCCACTGCTCCCCGTTCAAACCGGGACCCATATAGTAACCAATGCCCGCATGGACAGCCCAATCCCGCAGGGCGACATTATCGCAGAACACCTGACCAACGCTGATGATTTCTTCAATATCACGATCAGACGCATCATACGATCTGCGGATGTTACCTGCATTAACTAAATACAGCTTATATTCTTCGGGAATGTCATTACCCAAAGCACGTGGCATAGCTTCATAGCCAGTCTCAATCAGCATGGGGACGGTGATATTCATTGTTTCGGTTTCGCCATAATAGAGTTCACCCGTTTGAAGATAGTTCAAATGAGCACCATAGAGCCACTCCGCATAATTATTGGCGGCGGTGTTGACTTGGGCGTTTAATTCGATTGGATCAACCCCCACTTCGGCGCGGCGCTGATTAATATAGTCGATCAATATCTCTTGATAAGCTTCATATTGATTGGGCGCGGCTTGCGCTACTGATGGATGACTGGGCGCAATTGACAAGATGGGGACCACGAATAACATAGCGATGAACATCATCATGAAAGATTTGGGGGTCATGTGAAACTCCTTCTTTGTAACGAATTTAGACAATATGAGACCAACCTCACTCCATTGAAAGAAAGTTGTTTGAGCTATGCGGTTGGGTTAAACATGGGTGGTGTGAGCCAGTCATGCATCTCATATGCTATGACTGGCTTCTTATTTCTTAGGTTGGGATGCCTGTGGTTGAATCTAAGTGAAATCTGCTTCACTAAGCATCGGTAAGCTTAGCGGACGGTGCCCACAACAGAGATCCCAATATTCCTCAGCCGTATCTTTGAGCTGTTGCCACCGTGACGGGCTAGAGGGTGTTTCGTCGGAAGAAATCTGTTGCGCACGTTGAATAGCCTGTGCCTCACGAAGCGCGCGTTGCCAAATCTTGCTTAGACGTTCGCTATCTTCGGGCGTGGTGGCCATACTCTTTACCATTTCTTGGGCCCAAAGCACCAAATCCTCACTCAATTTGGGTGGTGGTTCGGCTTTCGAGTCTTTTTGTAAGGCGCTAACATACTCATCAAAAAGCATAACATCGCGGACTTCCCGGATAGTTGGCATTTTAGCTACTCCTCTTCTGCCTCTTGCACTTGGTCACGTAATTGTTTGATTATTCGATGGATTTCAACTCTTAATGCGCCTTCGCTTTTCTCTGTAATATTGCTAATTTCACGCATCGAGAGTTCGCCGACAAAACGCAATAACACTAGATCTTTCTTATCTTCCGGTAATTTCTCAACAAGTTGGCGAATAAGCGTCACCTTCTCGCTTTGGATAACTTTTTCAATGGGACTGGTATCCCATTCATAAAGTTTTTCGCCATCAAAATCGACAGTCCGCTTATTTTTACGAACATGATCAATGATTAAGTTACGCGCTATGGTAAACAGCCATGGACGGATTGATCCTGATTCAAAACGATCGAGATTCGTCATGGCTTTGACGAAAACTTGACTGGTTATATCTTCTGCATCTGTTTCATTTTGCAAGCGGGCTAAACAATAGTCATGAATAGCCTTCGCGTGCTGCATATAGATTGGTGCAAAGTTATTCAAATTCTGGCGCGCCGATGCGATAATATCGGCATCTTGACATTGCATAACCATTCCCTAAGCAATCTAATGCCCCCATGTTGCTACTATAACGGCTGACTATGTGAAATGTTACAAGTTTCACAGAAATAAACGGAACCTTTATGTTTCTAGACAAAAGCTTTATATCTCGCCAATAAAAAATCCCTCAACTGAGGGATTCGGAGTTTCGTTATTACTATTGGTGAAGCTGGAAAAATTTAGAGGCTTCCGACGCTCGTGCC
>JBNLCD010000797.1:0-2094 GCA_050303635.1 Anaerolineae bacterium | reverse complement strand
CATGGTCATGGGGGTTCTCCAATAAAAAAATAATCCTACGCAATATACAGTCTATTGTAACGCATAAAATCTTAAATGAAGAAAGCTGATGGAAAACAGGTTCCACCAGCTTAATTGTGTTTATCATTTGTGCGAATAGGTTCTAGCCTATTCAGCTAACTCAGCGAGAAATTCGGTTGGGTCGAGTGGTTTGAAGTCTTCATCGCGAACCTCGAAATGGAATGTAGCACCCGTAACATTGCCTGTTGAACCGACATTACCGAGCAAGGTATCCGTTTGCACCCGTTGTCCGCAAGCAACGGCTAAATTGCTGAGGTGGGTATAGAGTGTGAAATAGATTTCTTCCCCATCCAGATGGGCAATAACCACCGTATTACCATAGCCCTCGGTATTCCAACCACCGAAAACAACCGTACCTGCGCCAGCGGAATACACATCTACACCTTCCGATGCTTCGATATCAATCCCTACATGACTGCCTGCATCATAGACTTGCGTGATGGTTGTGTGATCTGGACCGAGCGGTAATGCAGAAGGCACCGTCCCGAAATCTAAACGAGAATAGCATCCCCACAAATCAAAGTTATCCCCGATTTCAATCGTTGGTGTGTTATTGCGCAAACTATCCAGATAGGCTTTGACCGTCGTGTCACCGATTTCAGCGGGTAGGTAATTCGGCGTGAAGAATAAAGCTTGGCGATAGGCTTCATGCGCATCTTGATATTCAGCAACACCATGTGCCATATGAATTTGCGCCCGATAATAGTACACAAATTCTTGATAAGGTGCTGTTAAATCAATTTGCTTCAGCAAAGTTTCGAGATCATCATAGCGTTGGAGTTGATAGTAGACCTCAAGTAAAGCTGTGCGATACCACAACAACCGCGAGACCGAGGGTAACGCATCACTGGTAATATGATCAAAGGCTTGACCCGCCCCTGCATAATCATTAACTGCCACCAGCGCTTCCCCTAAGTTATACCAGGACCATACATCGCCAATGGTTTCAGTTTCTTGAGTAGCTTGGTCAATTGCTATTTGCTTGGCCAACTCGGCATCATAGTAGTTATTATAATCACCAAGAATTTGATTCATGTCATATCGGAAGTCCGTGTCTGATTCAAATTTGGTGGGATAGAGAGCGATGAATGCGCGATTCATTTGTCGCCAATCACTATCGAATTCATCGTACGCAAGGGCTCGTCCTGTGCCATCATCATTGCCTTTATAGGGATCATACACATAGATTAATTCAGTCGCGTCATCATAACCTACAACAAGCATATAATGGGCAAACCAACCCGTATCATCCGTCGGTTCATATCCTGTTATGATGAGCACAGGTATGTCGTTCGCAATAAGACGTTTCAATACATCCAGATCGCCACCAATCCGCGCAATTGCATCCCAATTTTCGACATCAAGTGCCCGCACAAAATTAACTAATTCAAAGGGTTGGGCGAACTTATCTTCCGCATGCGGTGAGATCATCGCACGGATAAATTCTTGATCATACGCCGGATCGATACCTAGATATCGTAAACCCATGACTAGTGCGGCAGGACCGCTATTGTTCCATGTCTGATAGACCATTGGGATTTGATCAGTATCCAATGAAGCTGATTCTGGAATTTCTATGCCTGAAGCATCCTCCTCTGTTGGCGTTGAAGTTGGCGTTGTCGTCACTAAAAGGCTTATTTCAGGTGGAGCCGACATCGTCATCAATGCGCCAGAAGAAATGATGTATTGCTGGGTTGGATCTAGTGTCGGATTTACAAGGAATGGAAAAACAATTTCAGCCGCATCAGCGGATTCAGGCGTTTCATTAGGTAGCGTATAGACTGTTGGACTGGGTTGCGGTGTATCTGTGCTTTGCAGATAAGCACCCGGTTCGCCTAACGGTGGTTCAGCGTCTTGCCATTGCATCCCCCACGCTAAAAAGCCCCCTAAGAGGACTAAAGTTAAGACAGCCACTAAGGGTAAGGCTAAACTTGGTTTGAAAATAATGCCA
Source organism: Anaerolineae bacterium (assembly GCA_050303635.1). Classification (GTDB taxonomy): domain Bacteria; phylum Chloroflexota; class Anaerolineae; order Aggregatilineales; family J027; genus JAKEEQ01. Next base: position 83 of record JBNLCD010000797.1, on the reverse strand, counting down.
CGTTGGGCGCGAGATGTGGTTAACATGATCGGATTTGGCTCCTCTTTACGCGACGTGGACTCAGCTTGCGTCTGGTGAAGAAC
>JBNLCD010000796.1:0-2103 GCA_050303635.1 Anaerolineae bacterium | reverse complement strand
TGATAACCATATCGACGCCCATGTCGAGTAATAAACGCGCCCGCTCATCAGGATGCGTAATATAGTAGCGTTCTTCAATTTTCTTGAGCACGACATCAGGATGAGGGAAAAATGTCAAAACAACCGCGTTTTGATTGCGTTCGCGGGCAGTTGCCACTAAGCGCTCAATTAGAAATTGATGGCCACGATGAACACCATCAAATACGCCAACGGTTACAATGCTAGGGCGAGTTACGTTTACTTCTTCAAGGGCATAAACATGCATAGAGATTTTAATCCAGAGATTGGTCAGCGATTAAGAAAATACTTTTTTAGGTTTCCAATAATGGCTATATTTTGGATGGGGCTCCATTAAAGCGATCAATTGGCCATCCGCTGTATACGCACGCAACAAAGGTGCGGTGTTATCTTCTTCACGGGGAATAAATCCACCGTCTTGCACAATCTTAACGGCTTCCGCATCTAGGTCAAGGCGTGGTATATCGATTAAGGCGTTTTCAACTGGAATCAGATGCGCTGGCCATGTTTTTTCGGCGAAGGCTGTCCGTAAATCATCAAGTTGCACAGCTTCATCTGCCGTAAAGTAGCCACTTTGGGTCCGTCGTAAGGCGCTTAAGTGAGCCCCAACATCAACGGCTTGACCAATATCATAAGCAAGACTGCGAATATACGTTCCGGCTGAACAGCCCACTGTCAAATCAAATGTTGGGAAATTCCAGTTATGCAAATCAAGTTGATGAATGGTTACTTGACGTGGTGGACGCTCCACTGTTTTACCTTGGCGAGCCAATTCATAGAGTTTTTTGCCACCTTGTTTAATGGCGCTATACATCGGCGGAACTTGTTCGATTTCACCACGAAATTGCGGCAAGACAGCCTCAACTTCAGATTGACTAACAGGGCGTTCATCGGTGGCAACTACATCTCCTTCGGCATCATAGGTTGTGGTGTTTACACCTAAATGAACAGTGGCTTTATAGACTTTGGTTTGATGCATGGCATATTCACTTAAGCGCGTGGCATGTCCCACACAAACAATCAGGACGCCTGTCGCCATCGGGTCGAGTGTGCCCGCATGGCCGACTTTAATCTTTTTGTCGCCAATACCTTTACGAACAATAGCCACCACATCATGACTGGTCATGCCGGGTGGCTTGTCGATGTTTAAAAATCCAAAAATACTCATAGAAGATAGGACGCCTTAGAAGAGCGGTTGACCCACATCAACTTGCTCTTTAAGCATAGCCACAACTTCTTGTTCAAGGGTTGCGAGTGATTTACCACGTACCGTGCAACCGCTGGCTTGAACATGGCCACCGCCACCGAGTTCGAAAGCGACTTTACTGACATCAAAGCCCGGAACTGAACGGAAACTACATTCAACGACATTGGGTTCAAGTTCTTTAAAAACAGCGGAAATATAGGCTTCATCGGCTTGAACGAGATAACCCGATAATCCTGTATAGTTGTCAAAGTCAGCGCCAGCACGGTCATAATCTTCTTGGGTGACAGATAACCAGATGACGTGATTTTCAAGTTGTACTTCAGGCAACACATTACCATAGAGGCGAATCAAACTATAAGGCATACGGGCCAAGGTATTTTGAACAATCAAAGGCAAATCCGCCCCTGCTTCCATGAGGACTTGCGCCTTGGCAAATGTCTGGGCGGAGACGTTGGCAGTCCGGAAACACAAGGTATCAGTAATCAACCCTGTCAGCAAACATTGGGCAACTTGTTGGGACACATGCCAGCCCATGTGCGTAATCCAGTCAAGAACACCTTCAGCGGCGGCGACTGTTCGCGCATCAACTAAATTAGCATCACCAAAAATAACATTGGTTTGGTGGTGATCAAGTTGAATATAAGGAATGCCGTTATCAAGAATGGCGGCTCCAACATTACCTACCCGTGCTTTATCGCTGGCATCGGTACTAATAATCAGGTCAGGATTGAGACCTTCAACATTGTCCCGAATGTCTTCGCTAAAAGGGATAAAGTGAAAATCGGCGGGGCAACCACCGTCAACCGCCGGAATGACCGTCTTGCCTTGTTCGCGTAAGGCTAAAGTTAAGCCCATCAACGAGCCGATCGCGTCACCAT
>JBNLCD010000795.1:0-2107 GCA_050303635.1 Anaerolineae bacterium | reverse complement strand
TTAGAATTTGTTAAAAAAGAAAATTACGCTCAATGGTGGCATGTCAATGCTTATGGAGCACTGGCTTCAACACAAGCTTTTGCTCATATGCCTGATGAAGCAAGACAAAACTACGAAACTGCCTTCCAAATAATTAGGAATTATGATTTAGATGTGCCCCAATTAGAACTGGAAATATTATACGGCATGGCAATGTTAGAAGCTGAACAAGGCAATATTATATCCGCAGTCGAGTGGATTTCAGCTACCGAACATACGGCAGATGAACAAATGTTTGGAGAAGTAAAATATTTTATTACAAAGCATCTTCTGCCGCTAGTTAAAGCTAAAATAGACCAAGAGAGTTTTGAATTGGCTTGGCAACATGGAAAATCACTGAACCCAACCAAAATCCTCAATCAAATTATGCATGTGGAAGAGAAAGTGCACGAAGAAAAGCCCCAACCCCTCGTTGATCCGATCAGCGAACGTGAATTTGATGTGTTAGACTTGCTGGCTAAAGGGGCTTCGAATCGGGATATTGCGCGCGAATTATTTATCACGCTCGGCACGGTTAAGCGCCACGTCCATAATATTTCGGACAAACTTGGCGTCGAAAATCGCACACAGGCAGTTCTCAAAGCTCAGGAGATCGGATTGGTTTAGGAGACAATGACATGACACTTATGTATTTGCCTGTGCAATCAACCTCTTTTATCGGACGCGAACCTGAAATCCAAGAAATTGTGGATCTCATCGCCCAAGATGATTGTCGCTTAGTGACGATTGTCGGTGCAGGTGGCATGGGTAAAACACGGATCGCCATTGCCGTGGCCGAACATCTCACAGCAGATTTTCCCGATGGAATTTATTTTGTCGATTTAGCGCCTCTCAAATCCGCCGATGCCATTGTGAGTGCGACCGCCAGCGCGCTCGGTTTTCAATTCTATGCCGATGAACTCTCGTCGCTTGAACAACTCCTCTATTATCTGCGTGACCAAGAACTTCTGCTCATTTTAGACAACTATGAACACCTCTTAGATGGCGTGGAATTTGTCGATGAATATTTGACCCTCGCCCAACACATCAAAATACTCGTGACGTCCCGTGAACCATTGAATCTTGATTGGGAATGGCTCTATCAACTCGGTGGGATGCGTTTTCCTGAAAGGGCTGACTTTGAGTCTATTGATCCTTACAGCGCCCTAAAATTATTCGAGGAACGCGCCAAACGTGCCAATCGCCGTTTCAATCTGGCGGATGAATTACCCTGCGTTTTACGACTTTGTACGCTCGTTGATGGGATGCCGCTCGGCATCGAACTCGCGGCGGCCTGGCTAAATAAATTATCTTGCCAGCAACTTGCGGAAGAAATTTCTAAAAATATTGATATTCTCATGAGCCGTGATCGCAACATGCCGGATCGTCATCGCAGTATTCGGGCTGTCTTTGATCACTCTTGGAAATTGCTGACTGAGGCAGAACAAGACGTACTCGTTAAACTGGCTGTTTTTCAAGGTAGTTTCACTCAAGAAGCGGCGGAACAAGTCGCGGATGCAACCCTCTGGATTCTGTCAGATTTGGTGGATAGATCGCTCCTCCGCTTGGATGAGAATGGAAGGTATGGGATTCATCCTCTTCTGAGACAGTATTTAAGTGAACAATTGTCCCAAAGTCGTTTTGCCAATGAGATTGCCCAGCAATACGCCGAATACTATATGCGCTTGGTTATCGACAATGCGGTGGCGGTGCTAGCAAGCGAAGATGAGTTTTTAGTTCCAGATGTGGAAAATATCGCACGGGCCTTTTATATGATCATCCAGCAAGAGAGGTATGAATTACTTAGTTTATATAACATGTACACGATTAATGTTTTCTTGATGATGAGATTAGCCGATTTGAAGCGCGCCATTAATATTTTTGAAGCCGTTACTAGCTATTTGGAAACATCACAATTGACGAGCGAAAAAAAGCGTGTTCTGTCATTAACAGTCTATTTTACAAGTCTTCTTAAGAGTCTTAATCTTGATTCAGCAAATCGCCCATCTAGTAATAAATATGCACTTGAACTTGCTACCGAAGCTGAGGCTTCAGCCGAAAAAATCTTTGTTGCTATCAATAGTTATCG
>JBNLCD010000794.1:0-2107 GCA_050303635.1 Anaerolineae bacterium | reverse complement strand
TCGGCTTTATCATGTTTTTTGGAGCTAATAATAAATTTTGTCATAACAATCTATGACCTCCACTTTTTTGAGGTGTGAGTTATTGGTCTACAGAGTGCACATAAGGCCAAGTCGGCAGATTAATTAAGCCGTGGAATTATAAATAGGTCTAAATACATATTGAATTAATAACAATATTAAGTTTAGGAAACACAGGTGCATCCTGCAAATGATGAATGTCATCTATTTTGCTGAATTAGGCTTAAAGTTGCTTAAATATGTGATGAAAGTCTTAATCCGACGTATAGATAGGGGTGTCTAAAATTAATTTTTCTCAAGCGTCAGGTAATCATGTATTACACCTGACGCATTTTTCGTTATAATCAAAATTGCCAAACGATTTATTTTGAGCCAAATTGACGAGGGAAGCCAGTGGCTAAACAAAAAGATCCACTCATTAATCAAACACTGGGTGAATATAAAATTAAGAAGGTAGTTGGTAAGGGTGGGATGTCCCGTGTTTATCAGGGTGAAGATCTCAATCTGAAACGCCCCGTGGCCATCAAAATTATTACGCTTGATCCAGATCGCGCTAAAGAATTGATGAAACGCTTCGAGCGCGAAGGTCATATTATGGCCAAGCTTGAAAAGCATCCCAATATTATTAGCGTTTACCGTGCCAATTCAGATGATGAAACCCGTTATTTGGCAATGGAATTCATTGACGGGGTGACTTTATCTGACCGGATTGCTGAATTTAAGCAAAACAACACGTATATGCCGTATGAAGAAATAATTAGCATTATGCGGCAAATTGCGAATGCGCTTGATTTTGCGCATAAGAACAATGTTGTCCACCGCGATATTAAGCCCGGCAATATCATGATTGAAGGTGACACCGGTCGCGCTGTCCTCATGGATTTTGGTTTGGTGATGCAAGCGGGTACAGATAATAGTACGATGGGGACCGCCTTTGGGACGCCGCGCTATATCTCACCCGAGCAAGCAATTTCTTCACAACAAGCGGTGCCGGCCAGCGATCAATATTCATTAGCGGTCATCATTTATGAAATGCTGACGAATAAAACACCGTTTGATGATGATTCGGCCATGAGTTTAGCACTCAGTCATATCACCAATCCTGCACCAAATCCGCAAGAAGCACGGGCTGAATTAAATAATGAAGCCGCTGAAGTAATTTTGCGAGCGCTTGAAAAAACACCAGAAGATCGCTTCAAGACAGTGACTGAATTTATTGAGGCCCTTGCGGATGCGGTAGGTGTTGCGGATGCCAAAGGTGCACAATTGCCACCCGCCGCCGCATCATTTAAAGCACCTGCCAGTGTAAGCGCCGACTTAGTCGAAAATGAAACTGCCCAAGTTGATCCAACTCCGCCTGAAATGAAAGCCAAAGCGATGGCTAGTGCGGCCAAGAAACGCGATAACAAGAAAGCTAATAATAAAAAGAAAACACCGCCCCCTGCCACCAACATTCCCAAAAAGGAACGTGTATCGGTAGAAAAGAAAGATGATAAAAATCGGCAACAGCTTTATCTCATCGGCGGATTAGTCGGCATCATTTTACTGATTTTGATCGGTGCGGCCTTATTTGCCGGTGGCGGCGATGATGATGGTGGCGGTGATGGTAATAAAGGTAATAATAGTGGCGGCGGTGTTTCGCTGAACGACGATATCATCCTTGAATACACCAACGATTATCTCGTGTTCTACAATCAATCGGATACCACGCTTAATCTTGTTGGTTTAGAATTTGTGGCACCTGATGGTTCCAACCGTTTTAACGCGCAAGATTTTGGGGTTACGCAAACTTTGCCCAATGTCACACCGGGTTTCTGTGGTCATATCTATTTGAATATCAACAAAATAGGTCCACCCAGTTATTGTGAACTCGATGACGACGGCAATTTGGCAAACGGGAAAGCCCTTGGCTATAACTCGCAAACTGGCAGTACCACCAAATATTGGGTGTGGCTAGATGGCGGGAATTACAGCGAATTTAATGTCGTGCTTAATGGCCAAGTACTTGAAACTTGCCCAAGCAAACCCGGTAAATGTTCATTCTCTTTGCCCAACTAGAAACGAAGTCAAGCAATGAGCTACCATATCG
>JBNLCD010000793.1:0-2115 GCA_050303635.1 Anaerolineae bacterium | reverse complement strand
ATTTGGCGGGAATATCGACCTTATTTAATGCGCGTTTTCTGGATTAACGTTGTTGTTTGGGGAATTTTGCTGAGTTTTTATGTGGGACGGGGATTGATTGACCCTGATCATACCAATCCTATTGTGGATGATTATATCTATACTCCAGAAGACCGCGCCAGTCAGCTTGAAGGCAATATTGAGCACATGATTGAGGTTTTCCGTTATTTATGGGGTGTGGGTTTGACGCTCTTGTCGGCGATAGCTATACCGCTCCTTATCTGGAAGCGCCGCAATACCGCAATCTATCTGTTGGGTGGCATCGCGATTTTGTGGGGACCCCTCTTTATAATGGCGGCCCGACCTAATTCGCGCTATTTAACACTCGTCGGCCATTTATGGATTGTTCTGGTGGTTGGTGGCATTTATTTAGTGTGGCAAATGATTAAAGAGCTACCAAGTTCAACGCAACGTTTAGCCGTTTCGACGCCCTTGTTATTATTGCTCATCTGGGCATTTGGTTTTGGAGTGAACTTCTCACAGACACTCATTACTGAACCGACTGAAGTTGGTCTGCCTGAGGCTGAGTTAAACGGTTATTATCGCAATTTCACAGGATTCGCGTTGCGCGATAGCCTCAATTATGTGGTAGAACAACCGCCGATTTCAGATAATACGGATGAAATTGTATTAGTTGCTTTGGCACGTGCTTGTAATTTCTTGCCCTATCATATTGAAGACCCGGCTAAATTGAATTTGCATATCGAGTGTTTGGGGCGCTATACCAAATATGAAGATATCAGTCGGATTTTTGCCGAGTATGGCGAAGTATATGCGATTTGGGAACAGGTTGACCCTCCCACCCGCATTGCTGATCCACGCTGGATTCAGGGTCGCATGGTTTGGCTTAAAACCTATGAACGTCCCCATGACGGCATTGATGTAAATGTTTATCGCATTATTCCACAGGATGAACCACCCATTGGTGGTGAGCAATATCCACCCGATCTAGATTAGGTGCGGGCGACAGCATCCTCATTCAGAAGTTGGTTAATCATATCCTCAAGTGATATTTGGCTACCATTCTGATAGTGCATTTGAAATTCAGACTCGGCGAAAGTTTCATGTAACAACGGCAAAACTTCGCCGAGTTTTTCATCTACTTCAATATTATGAGCGGGATGATTTTGTACAAAGCCAATGAGCTCAGTTGCGCCAATGGGATTACCCTGTTTAAAACGCCACCATGACCAACATGCCATCAGTTCAAGCGCAATTGGAATCGCTTGAATTTGGAAGGCTAAGGCCAAACCATCATGCAGAGTATCGCGCACGGCTGGATTGCCTAGGAGGAGTTGGATATGAGAGAGATTCGCCATCGAATTCGCAATTTCATGACGGGTGCCTAAATCTCTAAAAATCTTCAGACATTCAAGCGTATACGCTTCAGCCTTCGCATAATTCTTTTCCCATGTCGCCACCAAGCCGATATTGTTGTAGGCGCTGGCTACACCCCATTGATAATTAAGGGCTTTATTGATGCGCAGACCTTCTTCGAGGCAGTCATAACTGCGCTCATAATCTTTTTGGCGCGCAAACTCCATCCCCATGCTATTTAAGGTTAAGCCGATTCCCGAATCGTTCCCGACCTCGCGATAATACTCGATACTCTTTTCGAAGCAGTCCATCGTGGCGGCTGGGTCGCCGAGATGTAGATAAACTAAACCGAGGGAATTATAGATAAAGCCGAGTGTTTTCTTGTCGTTGATGGTTTCAGCATAAGTCACCGCTTCTTCGTAATATTCCTTACCTTTCTTGAAGTCACCTTGACGGCGCACGGTCATGCCCATAGTCCGCAAACAAAATGCTTTCTCACGCAGAGCATCATATTGATCTGTCAAAACAAGATTAGCTTGACCAATTTCTTCAATAGAATCATACTCACCCAGTTTCCATAAGGCGAACATATAGAGATTGGTGAGTGCTATCCGACGTTCATCATCTTTATCAAGTTTATCCAACCCAGCTTTGAGCAATGTTTTGGCGCGAACAAAATCTTCACCATGTTCGGTTAGATAGTCCCCCACATAGGCGAGATATTCAATTTCTTTGTCAAAGTCCTCAGCCATTTGCCAG
>JBNLCD010000792.1:0-2133 GCA_050303635.1 Anaerolineae bacterium | reverse complement strand
AGGCCATCGGGGTAGCTCTTGAAGAATCAAAACGTCAGTCGCTGGCAAAGGTTGGGGCCCATGTAGTCGATGATGTGAACGTGGGCTTAGCATATTATTGGCGCAACTAAATGAAAAATGAGCCTATTTGGGGGAGATTCAAATAGGCTCATTAACCTTATCAATCTATTTTAGATTGCGAGATTGCTTAACTAATTGCGACCGGGAGGACGACCATTACCGCCTGGTCCACCGTTGCCCGGACCGCCACCATTATTGACTTCAGCGGGTGGGTTTTCTAAATCAAGGGCAATATCAAAGAGTGCTTCATAACCCTTTTCGCCCGTCTTCTCATCTTCAAATGCAACCGGCTCCAAAGTTAATACACCGTTGGACCCTTGATAAATACTATCGTTAACATTCAAGGTATCACGCATACCCTTGGCGTTATAGGGTGCGACAGAATGGGCCTCATCATTCGCCTCAGGCGTAAAGAAGAGTTGGGAGGTAAATTCATAGGTTTGGGTTTCATCTTCAGTTAACAAGCGAATCTTGAAGTGAATATGCACTGCACGGCCTGAATACCAACCGGGGTAAATCGTATAGAATTCAACCAAACCGTTTTCATCAGTAACTTGATAACCGCGTAGCCATTGTTGATCACTGGTATCAAAGCCGGGATCATTTACCCCAGAATAAGCGCCAGTTGCATCACAGTGCCAAATATCAACTTGCGCACCCGGCAGAGGCGTACAAGCATCGGCGCTCAACTCTGTGACACGGAAGGTCAGTTTGAGCAAGGTCCCATCGACCACAATTTCATCACCTTCAGTGTTGGTGCGGATATCTGACCGATTAAGCATGGCATCAACAAAATATGGTCCCTCTGTCAAAGCTGGTTTCGCCACGCAGGCCGGCACCGATGTTGGGGTGGGAATAGGTGCAGATGTTGCGGTTGGGGTGGGTGTACCTTGCGCACCAGCAACATTGATTTTAGTTAAACCTGTGCCAACTAAGATAGCACTGCCCATTGCGCCGCCAATAAGACCGAGCACTTCGCGACGGGTGAGAACGCGCCCAACGGGTTCGTCGTCATCGTGCAAATCAAGATCGTGTTCGTGATTATGTTCCATAACTTCCCTCTTCATTCAGATTAGATTAGCGATACAGAACTAAGGTTAAACGATTTAGCCTGACAGAATGTTATTCGATACTTAATTTTGCTTAAATAATCTTAAATGTTCAGATACTGTCATCTGTGCTTTTGGCCAGCATGAAAAAATTCAGAATCATGTACAATAGGGCACGTTGTACCGGAAATCACTTATTACGATAGATAGGAATAGGAATGTCAAAAGCAAACACCGAAGCTAAGCACCCGCTAAGTCGTTTGTTGGGCTATATGAAACCGCATCGACGGCAAGTCATCACAGCGACAAGTGCTTCTGTTCTGAACAAAATCTTTGATTTAGCACCTCCGGCCTTAATCGGGGCGGCAGTTGATATTGTAGTTGAGCGTGATAATTCTTTTATTGCTCAACTCGGCTTCGAAGATACACGTACGCAATTGACTGTTTTGGCGGCAATTACGCTCTTTATTTGGATTATGGAATCCTTATTTGAGTATTGGGCACGCGTCGTCTGGCGAAATTTGGCGCAAACGGTTGAACATGATATGCGGGTTGAAGCCTATGGGCATGTCCAAGATTTGGAACTTGCTTATTTTGAAGACCAAAGTACGGGTGGACTAATGTCTATTCTGAATGATGATATTAATCAGCTTGAGCGTTTTCTGGATAATGGAGCGAATAGCCTGCTCCAAGTTACTACTACGGTCATCATTATTGGGGGCATGTTTATTGCCATTGAACCCTCAGTTGCATGGATGGCGCTTTTGCCTATGCCATTCATTATTTATGGTTCAGTGCTTTTCCAACGTCGTTTAGCACCCCGTTATGCCGCTGTGCGCGAAGGTGTAGGTGATCTCAATAGCCAACTATCCAATAATTTAGGTGGGATTACCACCATTAAGAGCTTTACTGCCGAAGACTATGAAGTAGATCGGATTCGAGCAGAAAGCAATAAATATCGTGAAAGCAACCGACGGGCCATTGCACTTGGTTCTGCTTTTTCACCATTGATTCGGATGGTTAT
>JBNLCD010000791.1:0-2142 GCA_050303635.1 Anaerolineae bacterium | reverse complement strand
TAACCAGCTTCTTCCAAGGTCTGCCGGCTGAAATTGAACAAGCCGCTTTGGTCGATGGGGCAACGCCGTTCCAAACCTTCTGGCGTGTGTTGGTACCCTTAACTGCGCCAGCCCTTGTTACGACTGGCTTGTTAGCCTTTATCGCGGCTTGGAATGAATATCTCTTTGCCTTAACATTCACCATCTCGAATGACAAAGCGAAGACGATTCCGGTTGAAATTGCGAACTTCTCAGGTTTTGACCGTGAACTTCCAGTAGCTGATCGTATCACTGCCGCCGTCGTTGTGACGGTTCCGCTTTTGATTTTGGTGTTGATGTTCCAACGTCGCATCATTGAAGGTCTGACAGCTGGTGCGGTTAAGGGTTAAATCTTTGCCCCAAGGCTAAACTCAATAGCAATATGGGAGCGGCATCTTCATCATGGAGATGTCGCTTTTCAATTCCCTAAATTTTACAGACTATTTATGTTTGAGAACTTTTCATTCGTTATAATAAACATATTCCCAGAAATCATGAGGAAGGTTTAATTCGGTGAGTAACCATGCACCACTTATTGCGCTGGTTGATGATGAGCACCTTTGTGCACCGATAGAAGTATGGGCAAATAAATATGAGGCAGACATCATCTGGCAACTTGACCTACAAGGTGTTGTCACCCGTGTCGCCCAGATACGCCCACATGCGATTCTAGTAGATGTAAATCACGAGTCTGAATGGCCGCAAATCGTCACTGCCCTTAAAACCAATGCCGCGACACGCCGCTATAGTATTCTTGGTTTTGGTATTAATTTGAGCCCTGCCCAGAAACAGTTTGCCGAATCTGCGGGCATGGATGAGGTTTTTGCGGCGCAAGACAGCCCACGTGATAAATATCTCACCACACTTGAAACACGCCTTGTGATTTATGCCCGTCGGGCTGATGCTGAGTTGCAGGCCGAATTAGAATCACCGTGCTTAGAGCCCTTGCCTATGTTGGTTTATCAGGGAATTCAGAAGTTTAATCAGGGCGAATATTATCCGGCCCATGATGCACTTGAAGAAGCATGGGTCGCTGAAGAACGCGCTGTCCGCAATTGTTATCAGGGCATTTTGCAAACGGGAATTGCTTATCACCATATCCAGAAAGGCAATTATTGGGGTGCGGTGAAAATGTTTTTACGGGCTTTTCAATGGTTGGCCCCCTTGCCCGAAAAATGCCATGGGATTCATATTGCCCAACTCCGTGAAGATGCGCAACTCGTCTTCAAAACCGTTCTGAATTTGGGTAAAGATCACCTTACTGAATTTGATCAATCCCTTTTTACGCAAATTGAAATCGATACAGAATTTATCCCCACCACCAAGGAAAACTAGTTTTGTCTGAACAAACCTCCCCTATTGTACCCAATCGTCATCAAGGAAAAATTGCACTCGTTACGGGCAGTGGTCGCGGTATTGGTAAAGTCATTGCGTTGCGTCTTGCTCAAGAAGGTGCTGATGTAGTGATTAATTTTTTCCGCAATCGTGAACCCGCCGAAGAAACAGCGGAAGCGGTCCGCGCCTTAGGACGACGTGCTGAAATTATTCGGGCAAACATTGGCGAAGAGGAAGGTATCGAAACGTTATTTAGTGAAGTCGAAGAAGTATATGGGGGACTAGACATCCTTGTGAACAATGCGGCTTCTGGTTATAACCGTTTCATTGTTGACCAGCGGATGAAGGGCTGGGATTGGACGATGGATATCAATGCCCGTGCCGCCCTTTTCACTTCAAAACATGCGTTGCCCTTAATGCAGAAACGTGGTGGTGGCTCGATTGTAAATATTTCGAGTCCGGGGTCGTTTCGAGTGTTGCCTCAATATGTGACGGTCGGGGCATCTAAAGCCGCGCTCGAAGCAATTACCCGCTATTTAGCCGTCGAATTTGCTGAATATAATGTCGTGGTCAATGCCGTGTCACCGGGTATGGTTGAAACCGATGCCTTGCTTCATTTCCCTGAAATGCGTGAAGTTCTAGAAGAACGCATCAAACAATATATCGAAGTAACACCCGCGCGCCACAACGTTCAACCCGAAGATGTAGCGGGCGTGGTCTCATTTTTATGCACACCCGATGCCGATATGATTCGCGGTCAAGTCATTGTGCTCGATGGCGGCTTTACTT
>JBNLCD010000790.1:0-2144 GCA_050303635.1 Anaerolineae bacterium | reverse complement strand
GTTCACCAGCATTAACCAGCGGGGCCCCACCTGTGCGCGCCGGTTCCCCCCACTGGTCAATGCCTAGCGCACTGGCCGCAGGGTTCCCCCCGCTCGGGGGCGGGTCCTCCCTACGTCCAGCACTTGCTTGAGCATCTAGTTGTACAATGTTATAATCTGGCATGAAGACGTACACATCCTTTTATGTGTGCTAAGGGACTCTCCGTGAGGTCTTGCCGGACGACAGGGGAGCATCCCGTATTCGAACATTTATAAAAGCCGTCTAGTTCGAGCTAGGCGGTTTTTATTTTTCGTTGGGTGTATCTGAAACCGTTTCTGACATATGCTTTTCCAATATGCTGACGAGTAATGGATCATTGAGCCATTTAGCCGGATCAAGCAGTTGCTCCACCATGCTCAGTGAAATAGACGCTAAGATCGTGATCGCCGTTGAGCGGGAAAGATGGGCTTTCATGGCCAGCCTATCAATCTGACTGACCAAACTTCTATCCAACTCAAGCACCACGGGTACTTTGCCAAAGCTTCGCTGGGGCGTGGGGATGCTAATCTTCTTGGGCATTCTGGGCGACCTTTTTCACCAATGCTGTTAATTCACCTGCTAGTTCAGGATCATTGAGCACTTGCCCCGGATTGGTAACGACTTCGAGATAATTGAGACCCCCCAGCAAAGCGATCGATAAAGCCCCGGTTCGATTTAACCCCAGATCGATGGCGAGTTGATCGACTCGTTCAACTAACTCTGCGTTGAGTTTGACCGAAATTTGTATCTTTTTCTTTTTTGCTAAGTTCGTCATCTTTACCTCACTTGAAATTGATAATGGGCTCGGAAACTAGGCCAGAAGCGGGTAAACAAAAACCCGCCATATTAGCGGGTTTCGTTCGATTCGTGATAATACGCTTTATCAGGAATCTAGCGGATTAGATTCCATATAACTAGTCGATTATCACACAGTTAAGGGCTTAGCTAGCAAAACGATTCGATTCCTGTTGCTAACTTGTTTTAAAATAAGTTAGCAATTTTTAGAAGTCTATTATCCCAATTGTTTAAGCTGTGTACATCAAAAATAATAAAGAACAGGAAAATGAATTCTATGAGAGCTATCGTTGTTGAGGAAAGTGGTGCACCAGATGTTCTGCAAATCAAAGAAGTTGACCGTCCTACCTCTAAACCGGGTTGGGTACTTGTCCGCGTGCGCGCATTTGGACTCAACCGCTCAGAAATGTTTACACGCCAAGGCCATTCCCCAGATGTAACATTTCCGCGCATCCTAGGTATTGAGGCGGTGGGTGAAGTTGAGCATGATCCGAGCGGGAGTTTTCAAGTCGGGCAAAAGGTTGCCGCTGTGATGGGTGGCATGGGACGGGCGTATGACGGCGGCTATGCTGAATATACTCTCGTTCCCGTTGAACAGATCATTCCTATCACAAGCAATTTGCCATGGGAAATATTGGGCGCTATCCCTGAAATGTTTTTGACGGTTTGGTCATCGCTGACCGAAAGTTTAGACATTGAGCCGGGGCAAATTTTGTTGGTACGGGGTGGCACTTCATCCATTGGCATGACCTCCATTGCTATTGCGAAAAAACAAGGCCTGACGGTCCTCGCTACCACCCGCAATGAACAAAAGAAGCCAGCCCTTTTAGACGTCGGTGCCGATCATATCATTATTGATGATGGGCATATTGCGGATCAAGTTCGGGCCATATTTCCTAAAGGCGTTGATCGCGTCCAAGAATTAGTTGGCACGCGTACATTGCTTGATTCCTTGCAAACAGCGGCTCCCCAAGGGATTGTGTGCATGACGGGCATTTTAGGCAACGCATGGTCGATTCCAAATTTTGAGCCATTTCTCCATGTGCCCTCAAGTGTCAGATTAACCACCTATCAGAGTGAAACGCTGGACACCACGACGGCAACCCAAGCTTTGCAGGATTATCTGAACGATGTTGAAAGTGGTAAATATACGGTCAAGATTGATCGCGTCTTTCAATTTGCCGATATTGTGGCCGCGCATGAATATATGGAATCGAATCAGGCAAATGGTAAATTAGTCGTTCTTGTTGATTAAGTTAGCAAAAGTTATACAGGGTGTGGGATGTATATCCTATATAACTTTATTAAACTAGGGTGTCTTAGATATTCT
>JBNLCD010000789.1:0-2144 GCA_050303635.1 Anaerolineae bacterium | reverse complement strand
CCATTCGCTCTGAACTTGCGCCCATGTTGCGTTCACATCGCCGTTATTGGTAATAACCACATTCGCTTTTTCGATTTTCTCGCTTTGCGGGCTTTGGACCCGAATCCGTCGCACCGCTTCATCTTGGGAAAGGCCGCGTTTTTGCATCAAGCGCGTCAATTGAATCTTCGGTTCTGCATCCACAACCCAGATAGTATCTACCTTACTCGCCAAATCGCCTTCTAATAACTTGATAGCTTCCACCACAATAATTTTGTGTTGGGAGCGCGTAATCAAAGTATCAATCGCCTGACCAATAATTGGGTGCGTGATTTTTTCAAGTGTTTTTAACGCCACTGGATGTGAGAAAGCAACGGTGCCGAGACGGGTGCGATCAATGCGCCCATCTTGCCCGATAATCCAGCGACCAAACCATTCTACGACGGGGCGAAAAGCAGGCGCTTTGGGAGCCATCACTTGATGGGCTAACCCATCGGCATCAATGGTATACGCACCTTTATGTTCCAACATCTTACGGACGAGGCTTTTACCTGTCGCAATATTTCCAGTAATGCCAATAATATATTTGCCTTGCCTTTGACCCACGGGAAGCCCTCCGTTGCAATTATGGTTAAATCAAAAGTATTTTACTCTATTCATCAAGATAAACCCAATTTTAACTTGGCAAGGCATTCTCAGCAAGCTCTCAAAATAGACCCTAACAAAGCTTAACGGTTTGTCCAAAATCTGACCTGAAAAATTTATTTGCAAAGTGTCGTTACATGGGAAGAGATTAGTCCTCAACCTCTAGCTTACTTATGAGGCCTGATAAAATAAGGGTAACATAAAAACGGGCGGCCCCTACCAAATATGATTGTCATGCAACAAATTCGAAGGGGTGAGGCATGCCTCACCCGCTGACGTCAATATCTCGTTTAATTGTTCAAAACACATCGGCCTACCGCGCTTCTCTGGTATGCATTATTCCCCCGTCTCCGCCAAAACAGACTGCCGCGCCGCCAATTGCCGCGTATGTTCGGTAAACCAGAGAATCGCACTTAGTGTAATGAGTAACAAAATTATGCTCAGCGCAAAGGGTAAATAAACCGCCATCCCATATAAAATACCTGCACTGGCTGGCGCAAGAAATGTGCTGAAGCCATGTAAGGTATCCACCATCGCAAACGCACCACCCTGTTGTGCAGGTTGACTATATTGCGCCACAATACTCGTTGCGACGGGTCGAATAACATCCCAACTCCCCAACAAAAAATAGGCACCGAGTAACATGAGCCAATTTCCCGTCAACCAGATCAAGCTAAACGCGACGACGCTCAAAATCAAGCCACTCGCTAAACCGCGCCACACGGATTGCTTACCCAGTTGAATATTCCAGAACACAGCCCCCAACCCCAAAACTGACCCTAAGAAGCCAATTTCGGAACGGGAGAGTTGATGCACATCCTCCAAATATTTAGGCGCAAATGTGGTCCCAATAATGGTTAACATGAACGCTAGCGCGAAAATTCCATAAATCGCTAGCAGTTGACGATTTTTGAGAATAGCAAAATACGTTTGCCTCATCGTGCGCCAATTGGCCGCGTTATGTGTATCGACCGGATACGCTTTTGTTTGCAACATAATCAGCATGGAAACACAAAAAATAATCACGCTCGCCCCGAAAACCGCGCGCAGAGAAAATAGCTCCGCAATAAAGCCGCCCAGTGCAGGTGAGATAATTGCGCCGCCCCAAATCAGAGCATGGACAAACGTCAAAATTTCTTGAGGCCGCGCTTGGTGCGTCACCGTTTCATCTGCGGTAATGGACTGCACAATATAGAGGTTGATGACCGGAATGACCATTGCTGAGGTGCCATATAAAATAAAACCGACACTCGCTACCCATAAATTCGGGGCAATCGCCAATAGACACGTGCCGATGACACCCAATACCCATCCCGGCAACAACATTTTCCATGCCCCAATCCGATCAGCCAACAAGCCCGCTGGAATCATCACCACCAAACGTCCCAATCCCGCGAGTGCTAAAATCAGACCAATGGTTTCTGCGCTAGCGCCTAAATAATCCAAATATATGGGCTGTAAAGTGAGCGCCCATAAGCCTTCGCCGAACGCCCACAAAATCAGAGCCAAGGTGATAATTT
>JBNLCD010000788.1:0-2144 GCA_050303635.1 Anaerolineae bacterium | reverse complement strand
GAAGAGCTGGCAGAGGGGCAGAGCTTTCGGCTGGACCTTGACAGCGCACCCGGGGATTCAAGTCGTGTGCAACTTCCGCATACCGAGATTTTCCAGGCTCTTGAGCCGGGGTCGACCCTTCTGGTCAATGACGGCAAAATCCGCATCATTCACCAGAATATTTTCCATGTGAAAATCGCCGTGACAAATAACCTGATCATCCGGTAAATTGTCGAGCCGCTGGAATAAGATTTCTTTTACACTGGCTTCGAGTCCGGCACCCTGTTCAATACCTGTCCGCAAGCGGTCTTTTTGCGCCGGAAGCGTGTCATCTTTTTGCTGATGGATAGCGGCTTGCAAACGTGCCATCGACTTTGCGAAATAGCGCAAGCGGAGCATATTTTCTTGCAATGCACGGATTGCGGTTTGCCCATTTAAACGTTCATAAACAAGACCCACTCGTTCATCAACTTGAATGAGATCACCGACGGCTGGCACATCGAGCCCTGCCGCTTCAACCAAGCGCGCAATGCGTGCTTCATACTGCGCGACTCGCAAGCCATACGATGGCCGATATAATTTGAGGACATGTTCAATGCCCCACTCATAAATTTCAGCCGTCGCTCCTTCGGCAAGGAGCGTGCCAAGATGTTCATCTGCATGAGGTTCACGCGGTGTGGACATAATTTTGCTTACTTTCGCTGAAATGGACAGTGCATGCAATGGACTTTGGCTTGATTGTCCATGCTTTATTTTAGTGTTATAATCAAGTTTTTAAACAGAACAAATGTTCATAATTCACGTTGAATTATTATAATTGGGAGTTAGCAAATGTCTGATAATAAGCAAATTGCGTTCATTCTGTATGAAGGCTTGACCATGTTGGCATTGACTGGTCCTTTACAAGTTCTCCGCTCGCTTGAACCTAATTACAAAGCGGTAGTCGTGGCCGAACACACCAATCCTATACCGGTTGATGCTGGGCTTATGCAATTCTCCGCCACCCATACATTTGATGACGTGTCGAATCCGGCGGGAATTGTTGTTGTCGGGCATGGTGTTCCCAGTTTTCGGGCAATCAATAATCATGCAATTCATGATTATTTGCGGGCACAGGCTGATTCGGCAGAATTTGTTGCTTCAGTTGATACGGGCTCGCTGGTTTTAGCGGCGGCAGGGTTATTAGATGGACGTCAAGCCACCACACATTGGGCCTATCAACCTGAATTAGAAAAACTTGGGGCAACCTATGTGCGCCAACGTTGGGTTGAAGATGGAAAATATATTACAGCCGCCGGCATTTCATCCGGCCTCGATATGGCGTTTCATTTAGCTAAACGGCTCGTTGGTGATGAATGGGTGCGCTCTATCCAAATGTACATGGAATATGATCCACAACCCCCATTTGGTGCACTTGATTACAGTGAAGTTGAGCACCAAATTCAGCAACCCACAGATTGGTCAGATGAAACCCGTGAAATGTTTAAAAAGATTTTAGTTGATCGCCCAGAAGTGTTTGAAAAATTGACCTCTTAGGTCTTAAATGATTAGCCAGTTTACTTGCGCTGGAATGGATAATTCAACATTAGCACTTCGAGGCACAAACGCGGATTGGCATTGCGTAATAGTTGATAGCTTGCCGAGCGGGTTGCTTCGAGTGCTTCTTGGGCGGTGTCTTGCCCGATATTTTGACCAAGCGTCAGCATCGTAGGTTCGCGGTCAATATTCACGAGCGCGGCTTGACTGCCGGTGGCCAATAGTAAAACATCTCGCCAATAAGTTTGCCAAAAATCGAGCATCATTAGGGCTTGGGAACGATCTTTCGCCAAACTCTCCGCCAATTTAAAGCGCTGGACTCGATCTGATTTGAGCGCTTCTTCTAGCGTGTTAATCACGTCTTGGCGAAATTCGAGCGTTTCCTCATCTTGCACACAGCGCACCGCCCAGCCCAGTCGTCCGCCGGAAAGATGGGCCAACGCGTACGCCCGTTCTTCACTGACTTCCCAATGATTTTGGAGGGCATCTTGCGTCTCATGAATAGGCAAGGGGCGCAAATTAATAATCTGGCAACGTGAGAAAATGGTGGGCAAAATCGCACTCGGTTCCTCAACCGTTAAACATAAGACAACATTTCCCAAGGGTTCTTCGAGTGTTTTGAGAATGGC
>JBNLCD010000787.1:0-2145 GCA_050303635.1 Anaerolineae bacterium | reverse complement strand
CACCATGCCGATTTTGCGTCGACACGCACCACGCTTCACCACATTAGTGTCATTGGCCTTCATTTTAGTTCTCCTCATTACTGCTTGTGATAGTGGCTCCGGTGGCGTTGATTTATTTGGTGAACAACCGACTCAACTTGATTCGTCAAGCGCGCGCCAACTCAGCACAGATTTTCTTGATGAGTGGAAAAGCAAGGATTATGACAGCATGTATGGGCTGGTTAGTCCCAATGCGCGCGATGCCTATTCACAACAGCGTTTTAATGAAATTTATGCTGGCGTCGATGAACTTTTAACCATCGAAGCCCTGAAGTATGAAATTACCAATGTTCTTGTCCAAGGGACAACCGCTGTCGTCAGTTATCAGGTCACATTTAATACTCAGCTGTTGGGTGAATTTAGTGATCCCGCCACGGTTGACGACGAATTCCGCGTGATGCGCCTGATTGCTACGCCGGAAGGCTGGCGTGTCGCGTGGTCACGGAATGATATTTTTGCGGGTTGGACCAATAACTCCTATCTGACATTTGTCCGTACCCCGTCTGAACGCGGCAATATTTATGACCGCAATGGCGATCCTTTGGTCGTTCAAGGCGGCATTGCGAATCAGATTTTTCTGATCCGCAACACGATTCCCAACGAAGCGGACTGCATCACTATTCTTTCGGATGTATTACGGCGCGAAGAAGCCTCTATTCTGAGCGATATTAATGGCTATGCGCTGGATACAAGGTTTTTCATCGGGGATATTAGCCAAGATACCCTGAATGCGCACCAAAACCGCTTACTCGCTTCATGCAACGCTGAAATTACCCAACGGAGCACCCGTTTTTATTATGATCATGTGGCCCCTCATCTCATTGGTTATGTGGGCCAAATTCCGGCGGAACGTCAGGCCGAATATGAATCGCGGGGTTATCCGGCAGATGCTTTGGTCGGTTTAGAAGGGATTGAACAAGCCTTTGAGCATCGCTTGGCGGGTACGATTGGTTTGCGCCTCGTTGTGCAATCGAATACCGGTGTGAATATACGAACGATTGCTGAACGTCCGGCCAGCCCCGGTGAAAGTGTCTATCTGACCATTGATCGCCAACTGCAACTCGATATCCAAGGTATTTTTGCGGATGCTTATACGCAAGCGACCGCGACATGGTCCAATGGCTCACCCGGTGCTTCCGCCGTTGTGATGGATATCCATACGGGTGAAGTGTTAGCGATGGTGAGCTTCCCGGACTATGATCCCGGTGTGTTTAATCCGGTCAGTCCCTATTGGAATCCGGGTGAAGTTATTAGTGAATATAGCGTCGATGTCCGCCGTCCGCTCCTCAACCGCGCGACCCAAGGCCGTTATCCGCTGGGGTCGGTGTTTAAGATTTTCTCCAGTATTGCTGGCTTAGATAGCGGGCTGTGGTCACCGAGCGAAACCATTGAGTGTACCGGCTCATGGGATGGCACACCTTATGGGACCGATGTTAAATCCGACTGGTTGCGCACGGGGCATGGCATTGTAAATGCGGAAAAAGGACTCACGGGCTCCTGTAATCCATTTTATTGGAATTTGAGTATTCGTCTGAATCAAGCGGACCCCAATATTTTGCCAGATTATGTGATGCAATTTGGGTTTGGTTCGGCTCCACCTCTGCAAGGTGTGGGCACTGACGATGGCTTGATTCCGAATCCGGCTTGGAAATTACAAGAATCGGGAACCAATTGGTCAAACGCGGATGCCGCTAACTTAGTTATCGGGCAAGGTGATACAGCGGTCAATCCTCTGCAAGTGGTGCGCGCTGTGTCAGCCGTGGCCAATGGCGGGACCCTCTATGACCCACTTGTTGTGCAAAAAGTGCAAATTACGGGTCAACAACCCTCCGAAGTTTATGAACCTCAAGGCACGCCACTGGATATTGATCCGAATGTCCTTGCTCAAGTCCGCACCGCCATGTGCCGCGTTGTGACTGACGTGGAATGGGGGACAGCTTATTATGTCTTCGCCTATGAATGGTACGACATAATCAACCACGGGGTGGATTTGTGTGGCAAGACGGGGACCGCCGAAACGGGGAGTAAACCCCATGCGTGGTTTGCCTCCTTCGCACCAGCCGATAATCCTGAAATTGCGATTATTGTTATCGTCGAGAATTCTTG
>JBNLCD010000786.1:0-2164 GCA_050303635.1 Anaerolineae bacterium | reverse complement strand
TGCCCAATCATCTTCAACAGGCAGATTCCGATTATCTGCTTCAGCCAGCGACCAATTTCGCTCAGCCATATGCTTCAAAATATTCTCAGCCACGGCCAACATCGCCGGAGCGGCATCAAACGCTTGGATTTTGCCTACTTTGCGAGCTAATAACCGCGTTAAGCGTCCAGTGCCGGCTCCAAACTCAACCACTTGCGCATTGCTCCACTCCGCAAGTTCTTGCAACGCTCGCCAAATATTCCCCTGATAATCTTCGCGCGCAATCAAGCGCTCATAATCATCGGCATGATTCGCATAAATATTCTGAAAATGATCTGTCATCAAGTTCTCTCACTCTAATATAGTGGGTTATGAAAATCGCTTCGAGATTGGATTCGGAATTGTCGTCAAAAACATCGCCAGCAACACACCAATCCCCGCTACGCTCAAAATGCCGACTAGCGGCATCACTATTTCGCTCCATACCGTTGGACCGGGGTATTCGGATTCTTTGTCCTGCGCATTATCTGTATTTGCGCTGGCAATACCTTCAATATTATCTAGCCACGTCCCGACGCGCGCACTTTCATTGTCTTGTGCTAATGCATGGACATCATCGGCATCATAACCTGCGGCAATCAACTTCCGGGCAACCTCATCTTCATCATCCGTCAACTCATACTCTGCCGCCGCACCTTTAACCCATTGCTGACGATAGGATTCTTCCAGTTGCACAGGTTCAGCATTGTTCGCAAAGCGGAATGGTAACACCCAACTCGCCAAAATAATCCCCAAAACCAGCCCCGCTAGCAAAAACACCAAACGTTCTACTGCTGGTCCAAATGGCACTAAGCGATCTACATAACGGCTGGTTGTTTCTTTGAGATTAGCGATCCGATTGACAGGTGGTAAAGCTGGTTCATCAGGTGTTTCGCCTTCACTATCACCCTCGGAGTCGCCATCTGCATTCACTTTTGGTTTCGGTTTTTCGGGTACACTCCCTGCTTCGGGAAACGTTGCAATCACCGCCCATAAAATCAATAATAAAATTAAGCTACCGAGCGCCCCCGCGGCAATCCCGGCCCCGCGCCCGGCCATTTTATTTAAACCTTTTTCCTCAAATAATTGTGGCGTAATCCAAGCGCCAATCACGGCCCAACTCACCACATTCAAAAGAATTAGTACGATATCAATCATATTTTGCACTTTATCCCATTCAACAACTGAACATATCCCTAGTATAGTTTTTTTACACATGACCAACAACAACTACTTACCCTACGCAAACTTAGTTTGGATTGTTGTATATAGCCATTAACGAACGGTTAGCATATCTCGATATAAAGTTTTTTGGTGTTACCTTTTTTACAAAAAAGGTAACGAATCTTTCCCTACATTGAATTAAAACACACCTTAATCGCCCAAACAAAGCACCCAAGTGCTTGCACACTCAGCCCCAACCATGCTAATTTTGCGCATAAGGAGACATGAAAATATATGACCATCAAACTACTACTTGTTGAAGATAATGAACGCCTGCAAAAAGCAATGGCTAAAGGACTGGCCGCCACGGGGGATGTCGAAATCATCAACACCACCATCTATGGCGAGGATGTCCTCGAACTCTGTCTTGATCAACCACCTGATGCCATTCTCATGGATGTGGCCCTCGCTGGCGAACTCAATGGTATTCAAACAGCGGTGCATCTCCGGCGTGAATTTCCGCGTATGCCGATTGTTTTTTATTCCATTCAAGATGATGATGCCTACTATCGCGCTTTTTTGAATGCCGGTATTTTGAGCCACTATGCCTATGTGCGCAAATCAAATTATCTTCTGCCGGAGCTGATTTTGCCGCTTCTCAAAGATGCCGTTGGGGGTCGTAGTTTTGTCGATCCAGACATTGAAGTCCGTGTGCAAGAAGTCCGTTTGCGCGACCAACACGCCCCCCTCGATTTGCTGGAACCCAACGAAAAAGTCGTCGCCCAAATGCTGGCCCAAGGCATGACTAATGAGCAAATCGCCGCCCAAATGGGGTTTCGTGATAAGCGCACCATCAGCCGCACCAATGGGCAGATTTATACCGCATGGGGTCTCAAAAATTCGACCACAGATGAAAAAGTCGCTCGGACCCGTGCCGTTCTAATCTATATAACAGGCCGCTTGCTCCAATGGGATGACGAGG
>JBNLCD010000785.1:0-2166 GCA_050303635.1 Anaerolineae bacterium | reverse complement strand
AAATTTATTCTAGAGAGAAATAGTTGTATTGTCAACTATTTTGCTTTAAAATAATTTCATGAATACACAACTATCCCCGCAGAAACTAGAAATATGGCGGCTTTTCATTACTGCCCAAGCCAAACTCATCAAGCAAATTGATGCTGATTTGCGGAGTGCGGATACGATTCCATTACATTGGTATGACGTACTGATTGAATTATATGAAGCTGATGGGCATAAACTGCGCATGAGCGATTTGGCCGAACGGGTGGTCTTGACGCGCAGTGGCTTAACGCGCCTCGTTGATCGCCTCGAAAAAGAGGCCTATATCGAGCGGTCTATTGATCCTGAAGATCGGCGCGGATTTTATGCCCATATCACATCCGCGGGCATTGCCGCTATGAAAGCCGCGTGGACGGTCTATTCGCAAAGTATTGCTGAACATTTTGGTGATCATTTTGATGATCAAGAAGTCGAAACCATCTTGGCTACCTTACAACGCATCCTGACGCATCTCGACTAAATCAGATTTTATTGTTCAGCAAAAAACACCTCAGCTTCGGTACAAAGCGAGGTGTTCTATTTTATATGCAAAGATAGGATTTCTCCGCTTTTGAAAAAGCGGAACCAAAACTTTTATAAAGTTTTTTGGTCTTACCCTTTTTATGTGTTCCAAATACCCCCTCCGGCCTGCGGCCACCTCCCCCGAACACAGGGGAGGCTGGAGCCCGTTGTTTTTTTCTCACCCATGTATGGGGGAGATGTCGCGTTAGCGACAGAGGGGGTCCAAAACGCGTTATTCTTCGGGTTCAACTTCGGGCGCAAGTGTTTCACAATCGCCAATTTCATCGACCAAATCGGAGCGGACCCAATTGCCCGTTGTTAATTGCCACCAAATAAAACCATCTGAGGCGAGGAATTGACCCTCGACGCTATACACTTCATTCGGCGTGAGTTGACCTTCTAACGCATAAGTTGTCCCCGGACCACCGCGTAGATTAATGGCATTTGGCGTATTGATTCCGCAATAACCTTCGTCGTCGTCCCACACATTATCCAACTCATAAATCCAGACATTATTGACTTCACAGCGCGCGCCGTATCCTTCAGAATCAAGCACAATACCGTAACTGCCCTTACGCACATCTAATTCATCATTTTCTAGGGCCAATTCGCCATCAATAAAAATGAGAATGGTTTCGTCTTGCACCACAATGGTATAGAAATGCGGCTCATCCATATCATAGGTCGTAAAAGCAACATCTACAGTCCGGTCATTATCAGCTGGAAAATCTAAAAGCGCGGGCGTACCGTCACCAAGAAAACCGGTCAATAAATTAATGGAGCTGACATAACCTTGGGCTTGGACACGCGTAATAAATCCACAAAATTCAATATCATCGGCATTGTCGCTGACTGTGAAATTCAATTCACCGGACATAATATAGTTAGTATGCGGACGATATTGGGCTAAGTCGGTATACCACCCACCCGTCCCATCAAAAAAAGCATAGTTTGTTTCGTAAATAAGATTACCCCCAATCGGAATAACACCCTTTTCTTGAAGCTCATCAACGATGTAGTCATAATGGGCATTATAATGTTCAATTTCGTCAATTGATTCACCGTCGGATGTATTTGAGGTTGAACCCGTCAGTTCTTCAAAAATAGCGGTGGCCGTCAAAAAAATTGGGGCAGGTGTTGAGCCAAATTGTTGGGATGGCGTGGCGGGATAGTCCGGCTGAGAAGCAATGGCTAAGGCTGTTCCTAATAACAATAAGATCAGCAACCCTACACTTAACCCCAACCGATAAATTGAAATGCGCATTGTACGTTAATCCTTTAACTAAAATAGGCTACGTGTTCAATTTTACCGTATTTAAAGGCTAAGCCATAAGAAGATTGTCACTGTTTTTATTTGACATTTTTTCTGAAAATGGAATTTTGTTAAATTAGCCGATCAATCAGATTAACGTCTATTCAGCTTCCCTCAATTAGCATATCCTGAAATTGGACCTTATTCGATGAGTTTGATTAATGCGGTAATGCTGAAAATTTTCGTCTAAGAAAATACATAAAACTGAGCAGAATCACCCCACCGAGAAAGAGCGGTGGATGCCAGTTTTTATCCATCGCAGGCGACCATGTCAGTAAAATATTGGGCCACTGGGTGGTATGACCAAT
>JBNLCD010000784.1:0-2167 GCA_050303635.1 Anaerolineae bacterium | reverse complement strand
ATCGTGGGCTTTGAACTGACATTTCGGACGGTTGGGCATCAAGCGTGAAGATTGCTTTTTCACCGGAGCCAGCAACATCCGCACTAAATCTAGTTCTTCGGGCGTAATTTCCCGCACAGGTGCATCATTAATAACTGTCCAGCGATGCCCGGCAATTTCGGAGCCAGCACCCACCACATAACTTCCTTCACCCTTGAGATCCGCGCCGCGTAATTTTTGGGTTTTGACCGGGAAAGTGACCCGCCAATACAGATGGGGTAAACCGCGCACACCCGATTGCACGGTATAAGGGCTGATTTTAACAACGGGGCAATTTTCCACCACTAGATTAATAGAATATGAGGAGCGCTACAAATATTTATACATTGAGTTGGTGTTATGCCTTCTGCGGAGCCCGTTCATCGTGCCTCGGAACAAGCACCGATTGCAGGGCTAATCAGCAGATGATTAACCCTATCCAATCCCTATATCATCCAGTTGACGAAATGCTACGGAATATTAGCTTGCTCCCCAGACCATCACGCACATGTAAACCAATCCACCCACCACCGCCACGGGGACTCCAAGGGTGGCAATGAGCGCGGGTAACCACGGCAAGCGATACGCTAATTTTGCCCACAAGGTATAGCAGTAGAGCAAATAGAGACCAATTCCACCTAAGCTAATTTGGGCCACGAGTTTTAAGAGCGGAAAAATATCTTCACCAAGTTGCGCGAAGACGGCCACGAGCAGGACGACGACCAATATTCCACTTGCAAATATGGCCAAGCTGAAGAAAAAGCCAATGGCTAACCGATCATAATCACCTGCACTGCCAAATAACATTGACGCGCTGAAATGACTAATCCCGATAAAAATCATCTGATGGATAATATATATAAGGACAAAAATGATGCCGGTGAAGATCATCTCACCTAGCCAACCGCCGCCGAAATCTTCCGGCTGACGCCACGGCATCGGAAAAATTGCCCACAAATCACTCTCTAATGACCGCGCCAAAATACTCAACACAACCACCAGTGGGATCATCGCACTGAGATAAACCATAATCGCGCGTCGGCTATCAATCACGCGTTGCACCACCAAAACTTGATAGGTATCCGCCGTCGGTTTCAGCGCAAAATCTTTAAGCACACGCCACCAATGGGTATATTCTTTAGGATCAGGTTGATACATCAATTCATCCGACATCTTCATCTCCCTCGATGCAAATTTAAGTCATTCACTGTCTTGATTATATGCCCTCACTCACGTCACCGCTCCGAAAATCCTAATGATTGGGGGTTTGGTCTAAATTAGTTTTGCGGGAAAGTTCTCAACTGACTATTTAAACACAAATAATTGGGTGGAGATTAGGCAGTAGACACACCAATGATTATAGTTTTAGTTTGTGAAAGTATTTAAAACTGAAGTAAGGTAAAAACTTGATAAAATGTAGGAAAAAGATGTTGTTATATCATACATTTTTCCTGCGCGATTCAAATCATGTCCAATAAGACACTGAAAATTGCTCATTTCCTATGAATGCCTCTATTTCATCAATAAATTTTTCAACAACTTCTTTTTTCAATTCACTAGATATCCCAAGCAGAATATTATCTGTAGTACGAACAAAAATATCTACAGGAAAACTTGCATGAGGCTCTATAGATGAATCGCCTAAAAATATTTTGGCGCTTTGAATTTTTAATTCATTTTCATAGCTTATAAATATAACCGTAATTGCTAGTTAAAACGTTCATGGAAAACTCGCTAGAATAAAGGTGCGAACCAAAACTAGGGAGATATTCCATGAACGAGACCTATATTGTAACGAGTTTTTGTATCATTGACGATTTGATGACAATGAGTGGACACGACACGGACAAAAGAAGTCGCGTCAGGGATAGTGAGATCATTTTAGTAGCGATTATCGCCGCCAAATATTTTCAAAATCATCACGAACGAGCGGTCCAAGTCATGATCAAATGTGGCGATATTCCCAAGATTAGTGTCTCACGATTTAATCGACGCTTGCATGCCTTAAGTGATTGGGTGTATATGATTATTCAATGGCTCAATGATTTGTTCGTCGCGCATGAACTGCTCATCATTGATAGTATGCCATTGCCAGTTTGTAAGCGAGTACGCGCCCGCCGCTGTCAAAAGGTGCGCGGACGGGAGTTTT
>JBNLCD010000783.1:0-2173 GCA_050303635.1 Anaerolineae bacterium | reverse complement strand
TACAGCGACCATTGATATGATGCGGTATCGCGTGGATGCCGAAGCAGGTGCAATGGATTATTTATTTATCAAATTATTTGAGTACAACAAAGAACTTGGCTTTCGTTATTTTAGTTTAGGTCCAGCGCCAATTATTTCACCCAAACCCGATGAAAACGCAAGTCTCGAAGAAAAGACTTTTTACCGACTGACCCATTATCTCGATACATTTTTTAGCATGAAGGGTTTACGCGCATTCAAAGAAAAATATGCGACGATTTGGGAGCCGCGTTATATGGTCTATCGGCGACGTCATGATTTACCACGGATTGTGGCGGCCATCAATGATTTGTGTGAACTCGATGAAAATAAGAAGCCATTTGTCAGTCGCCAAACCATGCGCCAGTTCCGCAAGGTTTCAGTGGAATTCATCCATGAATTGCGCAAGAGCCGCATCCGAAAACGCCCCACGATAAATATTCGTCCCCGTCGTCCCCGTAAGACCAGCAAATAAAAAGCGGAAGCATTCGGTTGCTTCCGCGTAAAATCTCAAATGTGATCGGTTGATTAGTTACTTTTCAACGCAATTGCACGTAATTTCTCAATGGTTTGGGGTAAAACATCCAACACATAATCAACATCTTCAGAGGTGGTATGCGTACCCACGGTTAAGCGTAAACTGCCGAGCGCCCAATCTTTATCATAACCCAGACTTAAAATTACTTGAGAAGGTTCAGGATTACCCGTTTTACAGGCACTGCCGGACGATGCACCGATACCTTGGGCATCGAGATGCATGAGGAGGGCGTTGCCATCAATATGTTTAAAGACAAAACTGGCATGGGATGGTAAACGATTGACCATGCTTCCGGTTAATTCAACATCCGGAATTTTATTGAGAACACCATCAATCAATTGATCACGGCGTGCGGCCAAATGTTCGGTGCGGTCGGCATTTTCGGCATAAGCCAACTCAAGCGCTTTGGCCATCCCCACAATTAAGGGCACATTGTGTGTGCCACTGCGTAACCCAAATTCATGACTGCCGCCAGTCTGGGCGGGTAAAATATCTGTCCCGCTTTTGACATAGAGCAAACCGACGCCCTTTGGCCCATAGAATTTATGACCCGATATCGAGAGCATATCAACATCTAATTCCTGGACATCCATCAGAATCTGACCTGCGGCTTGCACAGCATCGGTGTGAAAATAGGCTCCGCGTTGATGGGCCAGTTGCGCCAATTCACGAATAGGGGACAGCGAACCGATTTCATTATTCGCCATCATCAATGACACAACCCGTGTATCATCCTGGAGCGTGGCACGCAATGTTTCAATTTGAATACTGCCATCGGTTGCAGGGGATAAATAACTTGCTTCGACATCCAGAATCGCTTCCATTTGTTGGACGGTGCGATATACAGCAGGATGTTCGAGCGGACTGGTAATTACGTGCACTGATTTTTGTTGCTGAAGGGCCGCATAGACAGGTCCACGCAAAGCCAAGTTATCACTTTCAGAACCACAACTGGTAAAGATAATTTCTTTAGGCTGACAATTGAGCAGGCGGGCAATGGTTTCGCGGGAATCTTCAACGGCATCTTCGGTAGCTTGAGCCCATTGGTGAATCGCGGAAGGATTGCCATAGATTTCACTGAAATAGGGTTGCATGGCGGCCATTACACGTTCATCAACGGGCGTAGTGGCGCTATGATCTAAATAGACTTGACGCATGGCACGGCACCTTTTTCTCTATACTTTTTCAATACCAATACATTTATATGGAGTGTAACAAAGAGCCTGTTCCTCTGACAGATGGAATTCCGGTCCTAAATTAGTAAAAAATTATATTTGGGGGGTTAACGCTAAAACTTTCTTAGAGATAAGAATTGTATGTTTTTTATATCATGGATATAGTCTTACATAACTATTTTGCTTAAATTTTAGATGGAGTACCTATGGAACTTTCGCTCAATGGCCAAACTTCGTCGCCACATCATAGCCAAGTATTGCTGATAAGCATGCCATTTGGCCCGTTATTTCAGCCTTCTATCGGCCTTAGTTTACTTAAAGAAGTTTTACGCCGTGAATCAATTCCCAGTGAAATTCTTTATTTCACCGTAAAATTTGCTGAAATTGTTGGGAGTAAAACTTTTACCACGATTTCAGCCGGTCAACCTTATGTGGATTTGGC
>JBNLCD010000782.1:0-2179 GCA_050303635.1 Anaerolineae bacterium | reverse complement strand
CGAATTCCAAGCGTTTACGGCTGGCGGCCATGATTTGTTTGCGCCGTCAGCAAATCCATTATTTCCGCAATCAGAAAATCGAGACAGTTTATTATGTGATGCGCGGGCTCAATTTTGCGGAACGAGCGGGTGTCGATAGCAACGGTGAAATGGTGCAATTCTTGGTGACGATGTCAACCGCGTTTGGGTTATTGGGGCGGCATAAATTGGCGAAATTTTATGCTAAGCGCGCCGATGCGACTCTTGTCACGCTCGATGACCCGAAAGTTATCAGTTGGGGATATGAAATTCGCGGCTTATATGAGGCCTATACGACCAATTGGGCCAAAGGCGAGGAAATGCTGAAGAAGTGCAATAAAGTCGCCCAGGAATCCGGGGATTTGCGGCGCTGGAAAGAAGGCGCTTCTCTGCTGAGTTATGTGTTCTATTATCAAGCACGTTGGCCAGAAACCGTCGAAATTATGCAAAAGGTCTATGAGGCCGCGACCTCTGGTGAACCGGATATTCAGGTGCGCTCGGTGGCCGTGGCGGCGCTCGCTTCGCACGCTCTCCATGTCAACAATTTGGAACGGGCCAGCGAATATATCAAAGAAGTGCAAAGTGTGCTGGATGAAAAATATCTGCGGACGACCACCGTGCGCACGTATGGCATCAAGGCGCAGGTTGATTATCGGCAAGATAAAATCCAAGATGCCCTTGAAGCCAGCGATTATGCCATTCATTTGATTGAGGAAGATGCCCCGACCGCATATTATGCCATTGATGGGTTTATTGGCTCGCTGGATACCTATTTATCGCTCTGGGAATCAACCGGTGAGGCGCAATATAAAGACAAAGCCGAAAATGCCCTGAAGCACTTCCAGAAATTTGCGAAAATTTTTGCCATGGGGCGTCCGCGCTTTGCCGTCCAAAAGGCATGGTATCAATGGCTCGATGGTGATCAAGAAAAAGCATTGAGCGGTTTCAAAGAGGCGGTCGAATTGGGGCAGAAACATCAGATGCCTTATGAAGAAGCGGATGCCTGCTATTTCTTAGCGCGCTATTTACCGGAGAGTGCGCCCGAACGCAAAGACTATCTATCAAAAGCGCTGGCTATTTATGAAAAAATTGGGGCTCCCTATGAATTGGAACGTGCCCAGAAATTGGCACAATAATTTATAGACAATGTATTAGCTCATCCGGCGGTCAAGAATATCACTGCCCGATGGTTATCAATGCACCCATCAGCCCAAGGACGATGACGGTAAAAATAAGTACTAGGAAAGCTAGGATAAAGATAAAAACGATATAAACGCACTGCCGTGCAATACGCGGTTGTTGCTGTAACCAGTCATCAATATTAGCCGTTAAGGTGCGCCATGAGCCCGCATCAGGATTTTGTTGTTTGGACGGCATGATAATTTGCGGTTGCGGCTGAGTGGGCCGTTGCACTTTGGCTTGGGTCTTGGGTTCGCGTTTTTTGACCACCGGGGGCGGCGGCGGATCGTTCTTTTTGACCTGTTGCTCAACTAATTTTTTTATGTGAGCCAAGAGTTGTTTCTTGCCCTGTTTTAAATTGGTCGTGAAATCGATATAGTGGTAGGGTCGGAGCTCAATCGGCACGCGGGTAGGTTGGGCCAGCACGGCAATAATATCTTTTTTTTCGCCTTGGGCATGACCAATCTCATTGATAACAAAACTCAGTCCCTTTTCGCCTTGAGGATCGCGATTCACATCGGGTGAAATGAGGACAACCATTAAATCACAACGGTCTATTTCGGCTTCAATCTCGCGGGCCCAGCTATGACCGGGGACCAGTTCGCGATCGACCCAATAGGTTACATCCGGCAATTTATCTAATTGGGCGTCGAGTTCCATCGCGAGGTCATAAGTATCTTGTTTTGCATAGCTGATAAAGATATGCATGACACCTCAGCATCTTTTATAATAAGTAAGCACTCCTAGTGTACCCACCATATTTTATATCGACAACTAAACAATTAAGACCTTACTTATATGAGGCATTTAACCGTTATTTCTTTGTGAGTGCCGGGTTAACTAAATTACTTCAGTAAAATTTTTACAGCCGTAAACGCCAATTTTTAGTCGAGTAGAGGTAATTTGTCGTAAAAACAAGGTATTTGACTGAGAACTGACTAGCTATGTTCAAGAAGTAAAACGAATAAAAGCAATAAAATAA
>JBNLCD010000781.1:0-2182 GCA_050303635.1 Anaerolineae bacterium | reverse complement strand
GCTGTTGAACCACTCCCGTTATCAATCCGGCATAAATAAGCTTTAACATTAACGGAGTAATTACCATCCGCATCGGGGGCAGGTAAAACTAATGACAATTCATTGGCTGTATCAGCATCACTAAGCGTGTACCAATAAGCCTCTGCGGGCGCTTCAGGTACAAGGGCATTTGAACTGAAAGCTTGTCCGCCGCCTGCAATCTCTTGCACCAAACCAATCTTGACTTCATCCCAATATTCACTAGGAATGCCGTAGACTTCGAGCATTTTGGTTGAAGCACTTGTCGGGGGGATTGGTAAGGCAAAATTAGCCGTATTCGTGCTGTCCAAGTACGCTTGCAAATCTAACCCATCGACATTCACGGTCGCGTGGCTGTTTTCGAGCGTAAGCGTTGAACCAAAGCCGTTGTCATTACCCCATGAATAGGTGACTCTGAGATTGTTGGTGTCACAGATTGGGAGATGAGTCACGGAGCCATCTACATAACCTTCTGTACGACAGAGGAAAACAGTTAAGTCAATATCCCCACCTGTCGGAATAGGTAGTCCTTCCACATCCCGAAGTTCATCTAAGCCAAACCAGTAATTGCCTTCACCCAAAAGTAGCCATTCCCACCCACGGCAACGGCCACCATTGAAACATTGTGTCTATTGCGGAAAATATTTTAAGCCACGCGCCCATAATCAAAAGTATTGTAACGGCAATTGCCGCGTCAAGGCACATCGTAACAGGGCAAAGTCTACTACGAGTAACTTGCTTTAAAAAAACTTGAGGATATTAAATTATCCTCAAGTCTACATAACCAAGCTATCTATGATTCGATTTGGAGTCCCTTCGGCGTAATGACATATTCGAAGCGACCCAAAATATAATCAGCCAGAATAGCCAATGCGGCGGCCGGAATAGCACCCAAGAAAACCAGCGCGTTATTAAACGAACTCAACCCGCTGGAAATAGGGACACCGAGTCCGCCTGAACCTGCAAAGGCTCCCAGCGTAGCCGTCCCAATATTGATAACGACACTTGTGCGAATACCGGCCATAATGACTCGGCTCGCAATGCGTAGCTCAATCTGGAAGAGTATTTCGGCTTCGGTTAAGCCCATACCTTTCGCGGCATCGATAATAGATTTGTCAACACCTTCAATCCCCACGATTGTATTCCGTACCACAGGCAATAGCCCGTATAGAATAAGCGCTAAAAGGGCTGGCGCAAATCCCAACCCCACAATCGGTACCATCAAAGCAATAATGGCAAGGGTAGGAATAGTTTGCCCGATATTGACAATATTTGTGGCGAGTGGCAAAAATTCACGGAATGCATTCCGGGTCACCATAATCCCAATGAATAGACCCAACGGCACGGTAATCAACGATGAAATAATCACCAATTCAAGATGTTGCGCCGTGAAATCCATCACGCTTCCCTGCGTTTGCAGGAGTTGATTTTTCTCCGGAAAGATGAAGTTTAAGATATAAGCCCAAAAAGCTTCGGTGCCAAAAAACGACCACGCCACCAAAAATACACCGGATACCCGAATAAGCGCACGAATGAGTTTGTCGTCACTATTCATGAAGACAAATGCCATCCCAAGTTCAATGACGGCAAAGATGAGCGCCATCGTATAAATCGAAACATCATAGTGGATGGCTGAAATCGCTACACGCGGATAGGGAATGCGAATGCCGAAATCAAAATTATCCATGCTAAATTTAGCATTCGGCAACCATAGATCAGGCACAATGCCGATTTCTTTGACATTACCAATTTTTGTCTCAGGATCATAGTTATCAACGATATCTTGAAAAATCTCGGAACTACGTTCTGGATAAACCTCATGAATCGTCGTTTGGAGACGTTCTTCCCGCAGATTTCCCGAACGATCAATATAACGATCGGCCAATGTGCCATCTGTTCCGATGATTTGATAAGCCGGATTTGCTTCAAAGCGCACATATTCCCGCACAACCCGCCGCACTTGGGACAAACTCCGCGCTTCGGATATTTCAAGGAGAATATTTTGTACCGCGAGTGATTCGTCTGTATTGAGCGGCAAGGCGAATGCATCCATATTACGGCGCGCTTCATGGGCTTGGATAGCATATAAACGGTTGCTAAGTTCAGACATAATGATGTTTTCATCACGGTCAACTAACTCTGGTAAAAACTGACCTTCGTTATC
>JBNLCD010000780.1:0-2187 GCA_050303635.1 Anaerolineae bacterium | reverse complement strand
TATGCGGGGATGCGTTCGAGCACAATCCAATGGGAGAGACCAAACCAGCGCAGAGGCGTTTTCTCGGCGGCATAAAGAACGGTGCGCAGAATTTTGCCGAGTGTCGGCGCGCGGCGCACAATATTGTCATAGCCGCCAAAAATGCGTGAATGATGCACCACTTTAACAGGTTGGTCCGCAAATAATCCTTGGATATCGCGGGCTGAATAGGTCCGTACATGTGGAGCGAGTTTATTACGCCAACGATCCGGCAAATAATTAATCAGTGGCGTGTTGCCGAAGTGATACTCGCCTTTCCAATAATGACCGTGTTGCTCGACTGGATACCAGCGATTCGGACAGAAAATAGCAATCCGTCCCCCAATTTTGGTTACACGCACCATTTCCGCCGCAAATTGACGATCATCTTGGACGTGTTCAATTACTTCATTCGAGAAGGTGACATCAAAGTATTGGCTGGGGTAGGGCAATGCTTCGCCTTGGGCGACAATGGCGTGGGAGACATGCACTTGGGCTTCAGCCACACGTTCCGCTTCAATATCAAAGGCTTCAACTTGAGCGTCAAATTGTTCTTTAAAGCGTTGCGCATAAGTGCCCGTGCCACATCCGGCTTCCAGCACCCGCTGATTTTGCAGGGTTACTTGGGCAGTCAACATATTGAGGCGGCGTTCTTGGCCACTCCGCCAAACATAACTCGGCTCGCCACGTTGAGCGGCGAGCGCGGAGGGTTGATGATGATCGGTCATAAAATTCCTGATTTAACGTTTGTGTTTCCGGCTAAAATATCCGCTAATCCAGCGTAATGCTTCCAATTCGTTGGTGGGTTCTTGTTTGCCCGATTCAAGCTTCTTACCGAGGCCCTTATCATTCAAAATCTTATCGCTACTGCGTCCCGATAGGTACGGTAGCAATTGACCCATTTCCCAGGATTGGTACGCTAGGATATTATCAATTTGGCGTTGATTATACAGACTTATAGCATCCCATAAACTGTCAATTTCTGCATTGAGCGCTTCCAAGGAGAAACTCGGAGCCCCATCGCGAAAAGCCAGCCGCAAGTTTGATAGTAGCCGGAAGGTGGTGTTTACTTCATCGAAAAGCATATTCACCGAACGGTTGCCGAAAATGTGCGCTAAGGCCGAACGTGCTAAATCGAGCGGCGGCAACTTATCTTCCTTGGCAAAACGACACCCTATCCACAACATAAATTCCACGGCATTTTCCGGTAAGGTTTCGAGCACCTTATCGCGTGACCATTCCGCCGACGGTCGTTTACGATTGCCCGTTTGCCCGCCAATTTCAAGCGCGAGTTCGGCAATATTATTGATATAATCCGCCAAAAGTCCGCGTTCTTGTTCCGAAAGACCACCTGACATCGTATCCAAATCATGACGGAGACGGCCCATATCCGGATTCGATTTGCTCTTATGATAAGGAATCGCCAAATCGGTCAACAGCTTCAAGGTAACCTGAATATTTTCGGCAAAGGTCTGTAAGTTGTCTTCACCGATGGCGGTTCGGACTAAATGCGAGGCTTCAAGCGCTTCGCCAACATTCTTGCCCAGATGTCCACTGAAATATTGCGGTAAACCCTTGGCCGCTTCCGGCGGAACACTCCGAATATAACGCCGGAGAAGTTCGAGCGCGGCATGCCCCACTTCTGGTTGCCATGCCAGATGTGCCCACGCTTGCACAAGGAAGGGTGGACCATCTTTGCCCATCATCAAGGCTTTATCAATAATAGCTGAGGCTACGCGGAGCATGTCGAGGGCATTGGAGCGTTCACCATGAAATTGCAACAGACGCAAAATATGTTCGACACTCACCGTTCGGGTTAAATCACCGTTGTTGAAAATCATCGTGGTAAGGCGGCGTGCCGCACTTTCCATCGAAATGTGCCATTGTTGATTAATCAATGCGCCAGTATATGCCCGGATACGGGCTTCGGGCCAAATCCGGCTCTTTTCAAAACCTTCGAGTGCACCGTTAATCGCTTTGGCGGGCAGTAAGGATTTCAAGAAGACATCGCCCACCAAATTAATATATTCGAGCTTCGTGTTGACATCAAAGAGGTTGCTTTGATAGAGCTCAATCAGATAGATACCTTCTTCAACATAGCCGCCCATGAAATAAATCTGAGGTAAAACCGCCCAGCCCGCTGGCCCTAAGGCTTTCACCTTATCGAAG
>JBNLCD010000779.1:0-2220 GCA_050303635.1 Anaerolineae bacterium | reverse complement strand
TTCACGCGTGAAAACAGGCGTCTTGCCAAATACTTCTTCAAACGCTTCCACCGCCACTTGCATAGCGGGTGAATCATATTCAATCACCACCGCTTTGGCAGATGACAAGCGATTCAGTTTGGCATTGATGGTTGCTGGGGTGTGTTTGGCAATGTGCTTTTCGAGCAAGTCGAAAATGCGATCGGGATCTTGATCGGGCACGAGACGGCAACTGATTTTGGCCAAAGCTTCCGACGGAATAACCGTCTTTTGGCCACCTTTTTCGGTGAAACCGCCGTAAATCCCATTAATTTCAAGCGTGGGTCGAGAACCAATGCGCTCAATGGAATTGAAATCGGATTCGCCCCACATGGCGGGCGCACCTGCTTCAGCGTGCCAGTTTTTATCAAAGAGCGGTACCATTTGTTCAGCCATTTCATGTTCAGTGGCATCAAGGTCGCGCACATTGTCGTAAAAACCCTCGACCGTGATACGCCCCTCGGCATCATGCATGGTCGCGACAATTTCGGCCACGGCTTGGGCTGGATTATGGACGGTACCGCCATACATGCCAGAGTGTAAATCTTTGGTGGGGCCAGTGACAATAAGTTCGGTATAAAGCAAGCCCCGCAAGCCATACACAATTGTCGGTAAATCCGGCGATGGCATACCGGTGTCGGAAATTACCGCCACATCGGCTTTGAGTAAGTCAGTATGTTCGGGAATGAACTCGAAGAGTGTGTCCGAACCCATTTCCTCTTCACCTTCAAAAATCAGCTTGAGATTGACGGGGAATGTCCCTTCCGTCTTCATAAAAGCTTCAAAAACCTTGAGGTGAATGAAGAGTTGGCCCTTATCATCAGTTGCCCCACGAGCATACAGTTTGCCATCGCGAATGGTAGGCTCAAATGGCTCGGTCTCCCAGAGTTCAAGCGGGTCCGGCGGTTGTACATCGTAGTGACCGTAAACGATAACAGTCGGTTTATCTTCGCCCGCACCCATCCATTCTGCATAAACAATGGGGTGCAAATCGGTTTGAAAAACTTCGGCGTGCGTCATGCCAAGGGCTAAACAGTGATCATGAAGCCATTGGGCGGTTTTTTGCATATCGTCGGCATGCGCAGGCATAGTGCTTACGCTGGGGATACGCAACAAGTCAATCAATTCATCGACAAAACGATCGTTGTTTTCTTTAGCATAATCTTTCGGGGATGTCATGCTTTACCTCAATTACAATCAGTAAATTAAATGCTGGTCAAACTGTGCCATGGGTTAGGTTCATACGCAAGCGGTAATTCGAGAAATATCCATATCAGTTTGCTTGTGCTAACAATACTAAGTTCTAGCGCGCATGGTTCATGGAACCTACATACTACTGGGCCATAGTCTCTTCTATTGTTGCGGTAGGGAAACTTGTACCCAAGACTGTAGTTGTTGGAATGGGTGTTGAATAGGATGTCACTGGCACAGTACTACAATAATTTCCGCCTAAGTCAACATAGCTAGCAGATATCCACCCATAGAGGCTACTTGAGACTTTCACTTTATACCAACTATAATCCGCCAGCCGAGCAATTACATAAAATTGATCATTGAATACGCCATATCCTACAGGTTCGGCGGATGAAGAAGGGGCGAATCGAATATTTAGTTGGGTCACTTTAACTTGGGCATAGCAGTCAGCGCTACTCGTTGGTGCGGGTGAATTTTGGTATAGGGTTGCATATGTTGGATCAAATTGACCAGCTGTTGGAAATCCGGTTGATGTAGGTAAATCCGTTAGAGACACAATATTCGTCTCAGATGGTGTCAAAATATTATGGACTGAGGTTTGAGTCGGAGTAGGGTCATCGTCCTGTATCGACCTATAAACATTTTGTCCCAACAAAAAGCCGGGAATCACAAAAAATAAACATGCAAATGCACCTGCAATCAAAATAACCGGTATACCCAAAAAAGTTTGCCGTGGTGCCTCTTCATAATAGCCGTCATAACCTGCATATTGATCATACTGCTCAGCGTATCCAGCAGACGGCATAGATTGAGGTTGGCTGATATGGGACTGGGGTGGATAGGTCATTCCAGTCTGTATAGGTGCAACTTGTTGAGGCGGTGCCATTTGAGTGCGTCCGAGATTAATCTTGTAATTGTCTACGTACTGGATGAGTTTGTGACGGGCTGTGGCAAATTGGATTGTAAAATCAATATATTGAATACCTTCCAAAATAACCGGTAAGCCAG
>JBNLCD010000778.1:0-2226 GCA_050303635.1 Anaerolineae bacterium | reverse complement strand
AAACCAAACAGTCAGACCTGCTTTTTGCAGATCATCAACCAATTGTTTAGCAAAATCTAAATCACGACGTGAATAACTAATGAATACATGCGACATATAAAACACTCTGCTCGAGTAATGTTCGGGTAAAGAGTTGGTATATTTCCATTCCATTATAGCGCAGAAATTGTTGCCGTGAGGATTATTTACGCTATGACTTGCTTACTCCTCATAATCTCGCACGCAACGAAAGCCGATTAAAGCGTTGGTAAAATCACGGTCATTTCCATTTCGATATGCCCCGCGTGCGGATGAGGATGTGTCATCAAAAGACCCACCTTTTACCGTCCGCTGACTTGTCAAATCATCCAAGGCTTCACGTCCGTCGTCAGCCTTATAAGGAAATGGGAATTTGTTCGGGTCGTAAATGGTATTCACCCATTCCCAGACATTGCCACTGAGATTATAAGCGCCGACCCAAGACTGACCAATTTCAAAGCTCGTGACGGGGGCCGTGAAGTTAAAACCATCATCCGCGCAATTGCCAAGCGTATTAAGACAGTTTAAGCGTGTGCCGACAAATTCATTGCCCCACGGATAGGCCCAGCTTTCGGGACCACGCAATGCATATTCCCACTCTGATTCAGTTGGTAACCGACCATTGCGATTATTCATGCAGAATTGATTGGCATCCGCCCACAAGATATTCTCGCGCGGCAAATTGCCATCATCAAAGCCACTCGCGGTGCTGGCCCGTCCATTTAAAGAGTTAAATTGCACATTGCTGACTTCGTATTTATCAATCCAGAAAGGTTTATCAAAACACACTTCGCCGCCATCCGGCACACCTTGAATCCAGCCGCCATTGAAATACCAGGCTTCGGGATCATTGCCCATCTGGAAACAGCCTTTGGGCACCAAGACCATGTTAACAACCGTACCGTTACCATATTCAAAGCCTTGGGTCACCGGTTCCCAGTCATCATTGGCTGTGATGTTCGATCCGTCGGGATAACCCGGTTCCCCTGTTTCACCATCGTTATCATCGCCCTGTAAAGCAAAAACAGCGACCGTGATAAGCAAGGCAATGACCACTACGCCAGCAATCATGCGTCCATTGCGTGATATGTTGATTGAGCGGGAAGTTTGGGATGAAGTGGTGGCTAAGTCTGAGGTTGGCACATTGGCCAGATTAGCTACATAGTCCAGCACTTTAGCCATACCTTGTTCTGGCTGACGCGACACATCAATATATTGCAAATCCGCAATTTGCACGGGCAAATCGGTTTGCTCCGCCATCACGGGTAATATTCGCTTACCCTGATTTTGGGCGTAATTGATTTCGCGCTGAACAAAACTGGTGCCTTTTTCACTCTGCCGGGGACGATTGACATCTGGCGAAAGCAAAACAACAAACAAATCACAGCGCTTGATTTCATCTTGAATCTGCGCCGACCAACTGTCACCCGGATTGATGGTATCATCCCACCATGCGGTGACAGTCGGCAAGGTTTCAAGTTGTTCAGCTAGTGTTTTGACTAATTCTGAGGTGTCTTCTTTGGCATAGCTAATAAAAATGTGCACAGTTTCAGTCCTGCTAATTTATTTGGCGAAAAGGACGATGTCTCACTTCAATTAGTATACCTAAACTTCAAATTTAGTGCTTAGAAGTCAGCCACTGCGGGAATAATATCCTGCCCGAAGATCTCAAGCGGCTCAATCTCATGCAGATTGTAGGGCATATTGAAAATTAAATGACTAAAGCCTATTTCGGCATGTTCACCACATAAATCAATCACTTCTTGGGTGCTCATCTGATCCGGGGCCAGATGAACTGTGCCGAGTGCTGTTTTCTCAATTTCAGCATAATCACGGCCTACATCAGCACAATGGTCTTGCAATACATTCAATTTGTGGATCAGGGTTTCTCGGCCTGCGCGCAAAAAGAGATTGGTCGCATCTGCATATTGGGCCACGAGTTTGAGGGTTTTCTGTTCGCCCATGCCGCCAATCATAATCGGTGGGTGCGGTTTCCTCAGAGATTGTGGATTATTTAGGGTTTCATCTAATTGGTAATGTTTACCTTGATAGGGACCATTATTGTCTGACCACATTTGGTGGGCAATTTGCAACGTTTCTTCAAGGCGTTCAAAACGTTCAGCGACTGACGGAAATGGTACACCTAAGGCATCGGCTTCACGTTCATACCATGCCGCGCCAATTCCAAGATACGCGCGCCCACCGGAC
>JBNLCD010000777.1:0-2226 GCA_050303635.1 Anaerolineae bacterium | reverse complement strand
AAATAACAGCGCCATATGGGCTTCGTCGTGATAAACATGGTTCACATACAGCGCACGTGGTTCAGTGCCCCATGCCACAAAACCTAAATTTTCATAGAGACGACGCGCCGGAATATTGTTGGCGACCACCGTCAAACTTAGTTGTTTGACGCCTTCCCATTCACGGGCCTGAGCAATCGCTGTTTCCATCAATTTGCGGCCTAATTTTAAACCACGGTGGCTGGGCATCACATAGACACCCCAGATAAACGCGATGTGTTTGGCCTTGGGCATTTCCAGACGAACCACGCCTGTCATACCGACAAATTTATCGTCATCCTCAACCACAAATAGCACATTTTCTGGCGACATGCGGTCTTGCATACGCTTAATCCGGTCTGCGAGCGGAACGGCAATTTCCTCTTCATAAGACCGTCCAAACGCTTCGGGACTTTCCTTTAAACCAAAGAGCCGTAAATCCCAATAGGCTTCAAATTCATCATTCTTAATTTTGCGGATGTTCACACTCAAGTCCCTTTGACTACACTAATCTAGACAAAACATCACGGTTATATCATCAATCCAAATATAAAGGCGCTCCGTATCAATCCCCTCAGCAAGAGGAAATTCATTAAATTGCCCCGCATCTAGCC
The DNA here is from genome assembly GCA_050303635.1 of Anaerolineae bacterium. GTDB lineage: Bacteria > Chloroflexota > Anaerolineae > Aggregatilineales > J027 > JAKEEQ01. The sequence continues at coordinate 1,594 of JBNLCD010000777.1, read as the reverse complement.
AAAACCATTGCGCATTACTTGATTGCCGATAACCCCAGAAAACTTGCAAACTTGCCATTTGCGCCACTACACCAGCTTGGCGATCACGTTTTCCATAAATGGGCACCAGACTGGTTGTTTCATTTTGAATGGCACAGCGTTGATAATAATTGCGCGGCGCTGGTGTCGGTACAGCACCGACCAAGAACGGAATTAAGGTCGGTGCGGCTTGGGCCGTTGCGGTTTCAGCGTCATGGTACGCCGTTCGGGTTGCCATATTTTGCTGTCTTTGGGCATCCATTGCCGTATAAGTTTCACTCTGCGGGTAAGCCGGTAGGGTCAAAAGTGACACTGGAATATTGGGTTCGTTTGTACTTGTATCAATCCCGCCAATGAGAACACGTAAAATTAGGGTGATAAAGCCGATAATGACAAACGCTCTTGGAAAATTCTGGTCAAACCATTGCCAGCGTAATCGCCATTTGGATTTCTGGCGCGGTGCCGACTGGCTCGACCCTGGTGGATAGTTCCGCTTGAGCTCAGCTTCCAATTCTGCATTTTTTTGAGCAAGGGCACGTTCTTGGCGACGTTGTTCATATGCGGCGCGATCAAGTTCGCGTTGAATGAGCACTTCCTCATAGAGCTTACGGAAATCGGGGTCACGTAGAATCATATAGGCTTCATCAACAAGCCACCAATCCTCTTCATATAATCCCGTTTCCCGATTGCTGACTAACTCGGCGTAGATGTATTCAATTTCCTCAGATGCCTCATAACCAGTGAGATCGAGAAGTTCAAAATAATTTTTAGAGTTGAAGATCACCATCAAATTCTCAATTATTCAGTCGTTGTATCTTCAAAACAAAAATCAAGTTGCACATCTTCGGCGCGCAGGAAATTGCCGGCTGGCTGAGTGCTGGGCGTCGAGCCCGTGATGGTTTCTCCGGCCAACTCCTGATCAGGATTAATAACATACCAATCACTGGCCTCCGTATCTCGATAAATTTCGATGGGTTGTTCCATCATCAAGAATATGCGGAGACCCGTGCTAGCATCCATTTCATCATAGATGGTCACGGGATTGGTCGTCATATTTGTCACCTGACAGCGTTGCCAATCGCTAAATTCTGCGGGTAGAGTAACGACTTCTTCAGTGGCATTCGGCGTAGGCGTCATGGTCGATGTGGCCGTGGGGCGGGGTCGATCCGTCGCTTCAGACACGATAGCGGCATTGTTGGGCGTTTGATCCGAGACATCTGCTTCAGATAAGAAGGCAATCACAGCCCCCATGATGGCGATTACCATGACAGCGGCGGCAATAAGAATCGCCGCCGAATTACTTTCTGTGGTTGGTTGCGCGGCTGAAGATTGATCAATCACCGGTACACTACCCATTGCCGAAAATGAAACCCCCGGCGCTGTATCTTGTTGTTTCAAGACTTCATCATAGAGTCGGCGATTTTTAGCACTACTCAAAACTTTATAGGCTTCTTGCACCTTATCCCATTGTGACGCCTGAATTTGGCCGGACTTATCGAGCGTTTTGAAATATTCGTAGGCGTTTTCAATATCCAATTGGGTGGCATTCCGCCCGACGCCTAATGCATCATAATAA
>JBNLCD010000776.1:0-2229 GCA_050303635.1 Anaerolineae bacterium | reverse complement strand
AAATGGCCGATCTTAAAAATGGTCAACTCGAATTCTTCAAAGGGAACTATACCGCCTATACCACGGAGCTTGAACTTAGGCGTTTGCGCCAACAACAAGCTTATGTGGCTCAGCAGAAAGAAATTGCCCGCATTGAAGCCGCTATCAAACGCTTTGAGCTGTGGGCCAGCATGGTGGTTGATGAACGACATATCAAACAAGCCCGTAGTCGTCGCAAAATGCTGGATCGCATGGAAGAACGCGGTGAAATTATCGAAAAAGTGGTCGATCCCAAGGAATTGAAGCTTCAGCTCAATGGGTGGCGCGGCAGTAATAAAGTACTCGAAGTCAATAATTTGACGATGGGCTTTGACGATAATCTGCTATTTCTCGATTTGAATTTCATCATCAATCGTGGCCAACGGATTGGTTTGATTGGCCCAAATGGTGTCGGAAAATCCGTGCTGTTCAAGTTGTTGCTCGAACAATTTAATCCCTTGGACGGGGAAATAATCTTTGGCCCGAGTGTCAAAATTGGCTACTACTCACAAGAACATCAAACATTGGAGCCGTGGCTCGATCGTTCACCGGTTGATTTAGTTTGTGATACGGTGCCCATGAGTGAATCAACCGCTGTGGCGTTCTTGATTAGTTTGCTCTTTGACTATGACCAGACGCGCCAACCCATTCGCACAATGAGCGGGGGTGAACGCAGTCGGTTGCAATTGGCCAAATTGATGCTGGAAAAACCGAATCTACTTCTGCTCGATGAACCGACCAATAACTTGGATATCGGCTCAGCGGAAGCACTTGAAAAGGCCTTGGATGGATTTGAGGGGGCCTTGCTGATTATCTCACACGATCGCTATTTTCTCGATCAAACAGTGGATGAAGTCTTTGAACTCAAAGATGGTGATATTCACCATTTTCAAGGCGGCTACACAGATTATATGTCGCTGGCCGAAGTATAAACGGGGTGGGCCTTGTCCCACCCTTACCTAAATTTCAACCAATAGGTTACACTTGGTTTGTCATTGATTTTGATTGGTTGAAATGTGGAGACAAATAATGTTAGATGCTCAACTTGGAATTATGTTTCGCCGTGAATATTTGCCCGAAATTTTGCCAGATTTTGCGCAAAAAGTAGAAGCAATTGGCTTTGATGAATTATGGGTTGTTGAAGATTGTTTTTATATGGGTGGCTTTACCCAAGCCGGGATTGCGCTCGCCAGTACACAAAAACTCACCGTTGGCCTAGGCATTATTCCAGCGGTGGCACGCAATGCCGCTTTTTCAGCAATGGAAATTGCCACATTGGGTCGAATTTATCCAAATCGATTTTTACCCGGCATTGGCCATGGTGTGCGCGATTGGATGCAGCAAATCGGGGCCCTGCCTAAATCTCAATTGAAAGCAATTGAAGATTATACCAGCGCTATTCGAGCCATCTTAACGGGTCAAAATGTTGATTTTGCCAGTGATTATGTGAATTTGGATGCTGTGAAACTCGAATATCCCTTATCGGCTATTCCGCCTGTATCGTTGGGTGTGCGCGGACCCAAATCTCTTGATATTTCCGGCAAAGTCGCGGATGGCACCATTATGGCTGAGGGTGCATCGCCAGCTTATGTAAAATGGGCAATTGAACAGATCAAAGCGGGTCAAGCTAAAATAGGACGCGACGCAAAACATCGCGTTACCGTTTATGTGCTCTGGGCACTAGATGAAGACATTGAAAAAGCGCGCGAAATTGTGCGGAATCAAGTTGGCAATATTTTGGGTTACGGTGGTGCCAAAGCCATCTACACCGAACCACTGGGTATCACCGATGAGGTAAATGCACTTTTTGCCGAGGGTGGTATTGAGAATTTACGCGCCAAGTTACCCAATGAATGGATTGATAAGTTAGCCATTTACGGCGATGCGGATCACTGTCAAAGTCAAATCCAGCGTTTTATTGACGCCGGCGCCGATAGCGTGGTTTTGGTCCCAATGTGTGATGCTGAAACTGCCTTGAATGAACAGACAGCGCAATTCATCCAAAACCTAAAAGGCTAACCTGCAACTTTGCTTGATACAGTACGTATTTGTAAGTAAAGAAAGGGCTTTATTTTATGGACAACGATGAAAATAAAATTCTCGATCTCTTCCGCATCTACTGAGCTTATGATCTCTCTATTCCGCTGCCCTTCAAAGATCAGATCCTTCAAACATATCCGCAAAAAGCGATCTTTCTCAATGAACATCCTA
>JBNLCD010000775.1:0-2232 GCA_050303635.1 Anaerolineae bacterium | reverse complement strand
CTGATCAGTCGCTATAATACATTGGCAGAAGCCATTGAATCACACCTCGGAACGGGTGAAGTTCCGGCCATCAAACTTCTCAATTTCCTGAAGTTCTATGCGGTTTGGCATTTTGAAAAAGAAGAAGAATGCATGGATGATTATAATTGTCCCGCCGCTGAGTCGAATAAGAATGCGCATGCGGATTTCATTGAAAAGTTTGGTGGTCTTTATGATCAATGGCAAAGCAATATGCTTGATGCGCAATTTGTGTACGAGACCTATCAAGACCTTGGTGCTTGGATTGTCAATCATATTAAAGGCACTGACACCCAGCTTCTGCCGTGCGTTAAGCTCAAACGCGCGAAGGCCATGCGTCAGCAATAAGATTCTGAGTTTAGGCTGGCATTCATCTTCTAATTTGCGTCCGCATATTGGCTTGGCCCAATGTAATTAGCGCGTGAAATTTGAGCGCTGAATAAACCGCAAGCCAGCCAAGATTTGTTGGATGCGTGCGGCGCTCAATTGGCCAATATATTCACCGAGTTGATACGTCGGGATGCTCGAAATTTTGGAGATTTCAAGCACGCTCTGTTTCGGCAAATTGCCTTCGCCATCATCAAGCAAAATATTGCCGGGGAAACTCGCTTTCTTGGGGTTTGAAGTCAGCGCGCAGACAATCACCGTATCAAGCCGACTCTGATTGAAAATGTCATCTTGTAAAACCACATGCGGATGCGCCAACAGTTCACCCGATGATCCCATCTTTTCGACCCAATACAAATCGCCTTGCCGAATCGGGCGTTCTTCAGGCTGGCTTGGTTGACTGCTCATGAAATCACGCAGGGCTTGTTCAACCACTTCCTCAAGCGGGCGGTCGAGTTGTTTAGCCAATGCTTCAAGTTGAGCGTAGAGTTCAGCGGATATAGCAACCGAGATATTGTGCTGAGAATCCATAGGGTACGTTGCTTTCATTTTCAAGAAGGAGTTGTTAAGATTAGCAAAAATTATGAATTGAAATCTTTGACCATTATGACACAAGAAAATATACAATTCTTAATCGAAGATAAAATTAGTGCGGTACGTCATCGTTGTTTTATGGCGATTGATAAGCTCGGTTGGCGGGTGCGCCGTGATCTAACCTCTGACAACGATATTTCGTTTTACGTTCCAATTCCCGAATATTTGCCCAATGCGCCCATTTATTTCATCACACTTTATCCGGATAGCGGCCAAACCTATCTGGTCATTGGTGCGTCCACTGATGACTTATCGCAATCATTTGCGAATCAACATTTGCCAATCCTCAAAGAAGCAATTTTAACGGGCGAAGTGCCGGATTCCCCACCATCCAAACCAACTGCGGCTCCTCAAGCAGACAGCCATCCGGCCCAGTGTTTTATCTCCTATCGGCGCTATGATAGTGCGGATGTAGTTGGACGCATTTATGATCGCTTGTCCGCGCGTTATGGTGATGCAACGATTTTTAAAGATGTGGACAATATTCCTATCGGCGTCGATTTTCGCAAAGTGATTGAGGAGGCGGTGAGTCGCTGTGTGGTGATGTTGGTTGTGATTGGGCGTGATTGGATTGATTTAGTGGATGAACAGGGGCAAAGGCGCATTGAAGATCCGCGTGATTTTGTGCGCTTAGAAATTGAGGCGGCGCTCCAAAGAGACATTCCAATAATCCCATTAGTTGTGCGTAACGGGAGTATGCCCAAAGCGGAAGAACTCCCGCCGTCTATTCAAGATTTAGCTTTTCGGAATGGCCTAGAAATCCGTTCTGACCCTGATTTTAATCAAGATATCGAAAAACTATACGACTATCTTGATCACCTATCGCTGTGATGTTCTATATACCCTACACTTAGGATCTAAAACCACTCGTTGCCGTCAGTCGGTTGCGTCATATCATTATCGTTTAGCGGCAATTCCGGCGGCGGAGGCGGCGCTTCGGGTTTGGTCGGGTCGGGCGTAGTTTCCGGCGCTTTGCCTTGCCGTTTCATCAACGCCGTTTTGCCGAAACCGGGTTCCCATTCATCTTCCATAGCCCCAATCCGACGCGTAAATTCTTCACCACCGAGATTCCGCGCCACAATTTCAGCTTCTTTCGGCGCGACCCACAGCAAGGTATCAATTTGGACAGCGGTTGCGCCGGCATCCAGAAAATCACGCGCATCGTCGCCGCTATGAATGCCACCACAGGCAATCAGCGGAATATTCAAATTCGGGGCGAGTTGGCCCACGGCG
>JBNLCD010000774.1:0-2241 GCA_050303635.1 Anaerolineae bacterium | reverse complement strand
ATTACCAAGCCGTGGCGCGTTCCTATTGGCTTGCCCCGCGACTGGTCGGGCGTATCGGTGCTCCGCAACAGGCCAGTGACCAGATGAGTTTGCGTGTGCTCCTTGATTTGGCCGAAGATGTCCAAGAGGATATTGGCTACTTGGGCATGCAATCCACCGCTGGTGAGCATGTGCCGTCGCTCTCAATGGCGGGTCAAGTCTCTCTGCCCGATGGCACGCGTCGCAACGCGTTTTTGCAAGAACTCCAAACAACTTTTCAAGATCTGCTCACAAAATACGGTTTAGCTGACGACGAAGCAGAGGCTGATGAGGCCGCTTTCCGCCTTGTCCTAATGTGTTATCCCCAAGTGAAAAAGGATGAATCATGAGTGAAATCGTTCGTATCCAATTGCATCTCAATCACCCTGTAAATAGAGTCTGGCAGGCACTGACCGCTTCCGACGCTATCACTGGCTGGCTGAGCGAACACGCCGCCGTCAATCTCGCCCAGAATCAATACAATTTCTGGGGACGGTATACACCGGAAAATCCTGATCAAACAGCGGGCGTCCATCCTGTGCTAGCTCAAGAAGCAGAGCGCCATCTCAAATTCGAATGGACATTTCGTGCCAATGAATTGACCACAGTTGAACTTTATCTCAAATCCAATGACGATGCGACAATTTTGACATTGCGCCATGATGCCAACACCATCGAATCGTATCTAGGGCGTAACTATAACTTGCAAGATTTCTGGTTTGTGGCGCTTGAAAATCTGCGCCGTTATCTGGATGGCAAGCCCAGCGAGGCTCGTGTGGATTACGCCCAACCGGAAACCACGCCGCCCGTGATTAAGTATGAGCTTGAGGTTGATGCGCCGGCTGAACGCGTCTTTGCGGTGTTGACTGATCCTGTGGAAGTAGATCGCTGGATTGCCACCGATGCCGCCATTGATCTGGCTGAAAAGCAATATAGTTTAGGCTGGGCAGGTGTGCCTCCCGCCAAGATTCTGGATCTAGAGGACAACGCGAAATTATCCCATGAATGGTCCGAAGCCAGTGTGGTCACCTGGACACTGGCGGAATCGAATGGCAAAACCCGTCTGACCTTTGTCCACAGCGGTTTTGCGGATGACCAAGATGTCGGCGATATTAAGACAGGGTGGCTCAATTTTGTGAATTGGGTGCGCTCGATTGCGGAATATGGTGCGGACTGGCAACCGCCTATTCTCGAAGTTGCACCTGATCTACAACCCTATTATCCGAAGTCCATCAACCAACTCCAAGAGATATTGCTGGAAACAACGGATATCTAGATTAGTGAATATGCCAGAATTAGATTGATTATCTTCCTTCTGACACTTATCCAACCTAAAATTCGTATAGTAGATACAGTATTTGTTTATGTGTACAGGAAGAGGAAAACAGGTGGCAAGTCAAGAATTTTTGGAAGATGGTCAAATTGTGAAATATACCCTTGCCAATGAATCGCGTGCCGAAATTGAAGGATGGGCGAATATGGTAATGAAATCTGGGGAAACGTGGGATATTAAAAAGCCCTATTTCGCCATTGAAGATTTCAGAAATGTCAAAGTCATGACGCCCAATATTCATGGGTTTACATCCCAAGTTGAAGAATATTTCGAATCACTAGGTCTGGAAGCGGCCTATGTTGCCATTCTGCTTGGTGATAAATCTCGGAATAATTTTGTCGCGCGGATTTTCGTGGAGCGTGAATTGCAAGACACGGAGAATTTTAAGCGCCGTGTGTTTACGAATGAAGAAGACGCCCTTAGCTGGCTAAAGCAATTTCTGCCACAAAAAATCGATTAAGTTTTAGCGGTATATCCATAGAACTGTAAACTGATTCTGTACTCTCTCAGCATCAGTTTTTTGTTGCAGACATACTTTTTGTTTCCACTTCAGGTATTTTGCGGTAAAATCAGAACATAAGTTCTATAAAAGAACGTGATCGAGTGATGAGGAGTTATAGGATGCCGCGCGAAGAGTTTTTGCTAGATGGGCAAATCATTAAGTACACAGTTGAAAATGAGTCTCGTCAGGAAATTGAAGCATGGGCAAATATGGTCATCCATACAGGCAATGACTGGCCCAAGAACAAACCTTATTGTGTTGTCATGGATTTCAGAAATGCCAATGTTTTAACCTCGAATATTCGCACCTTTACCGAACAGGTCAATAACTATTTCGATGAGTTGGGCTTGGTCGGGGTCAATATTGCCGTCCTTATCAAGAAAAATAT
>JBNLCD010000773.1:0-2269 GCA_050303635.1 Anaerolineae bacterium | reverse complement strand
GGGAATGCGAAGCAAGCGGACCTAAACGAGTGGGCAAAGGGTAGCTTGCCAGATCTTCAATATCTTCGGTAATAATCACGCGCACTGTGCCCGTGGCTTGATACCATTCAGGTTCAGCGGCGTCCACCCGTGCCTGTTGAACCGTTGGGTCGGCTTCATCATAATTAATATTGGTGCTCATCCAGCGATAGACCCACTGCGCAACGGATACTTGTTCACCTTCAAGCTGAATGGTGTACCACTCGTTATCTGGCAGATTTACACATCCATGTGAGCCATAATGGCCACGGTTTGTCACATACCAATTCCACCACGGTGCACCATGAATTGAATAGCCGCCACTAAAATAGTTTGAATATGGTACAGCGGGCATCCCCGGCATATCATCGGTGGCACGTGTCCGATAAACACGATAATCACCCGCTTGAGTGGGCCCTAAGACAACGGGAACATGTAAAACAGGGTGTTCACCCTCAAAAAGGACTAGATGCGGGTGAGCATCGCGAATAACCACTACCACTTTGTCTTCAGGTTTTGTATCCGGATAGATTTGCAGTGGCGTGAAATCTTCTGGCATGAGGGGCTTAAAGAATTTGAGTTGGACATAGACATTATGATATTGCAATGGATCAGGCACATAGGGACTATGTTGACCATCTGGCTCGATTAAACCCCAGCCATCTTCCAAAATGGTGACGCGAACAATATGTTGAGGGTTTAGAAAGCGATATTGAGCTGAGACATGCATCGCTTGCGCAAAGAGTAGCCAATTTTCTTCGCGGAGCCAATCCGCCGGATTCGTGCTTGGTTCAATTTCACGGTATATTGCATCAGGTGGTGTGACAACCTCGACATAAATTTTGGTGCCGATGGGCATGGTTTGCCACCAATTGATTTGGGAATCATCTTCAGCTTGAGTCGGTGACAAGTTTATTAAAGCTAAAATGAGGGTAAGCATTATTAATAGCAAGCGATGGATAGACTGTGACAACATCTGCATATTCTCCATAAACTAAAAGCACTGTACTTTTAGCTTAATGCGTGAGACTGATGCTTTCGTGACGCTGAAAACTTGGCTACACTATGCACACCCTATGCTCTGCCTACGGGACTGAGTGAACAACAAAAGTTTGATAATTTTCATAATTATTTGTCGATTGCTTAGCGCTAGCGGTATAATCAAACCGGATATAAATATTTTAATATCATAAAATCGAGAAGCTGTGACGGGGAGAGACCTATGTCGGATAAATCCGACTTGCAAACACAAAAAGATCAATCAATAGGCACGTGGGACGAGATTCCTGTTGATGAATTGGTTCGGTTAACACGTGAATTAACCGAACGTATCACCAATATGGATCGCCAACGGCTTGCTAAAGAATTAAAAACATCCAAATCTTCAATTACGACGAATGCTCCGATCACACTTCAACAATTTTTTACGGGTGAAATTGATTTAGATTCGGAATTAGCACGACGTTTTGCCAATGCACCACTCATGTCAGAGTTGCGGCTTAATCCCAAGAAGCCAGCTAAATTATTAGAAACACGTCGCGCTGGAGCCTTAATGGGTACGCAGGACAACGCTTCGCAAATGGCGTTTGACATGGATATCCGCGATGGAGCGTTGGTGGTCTCATTTACCTTAGGGAGCATGTTATCTTTCCATTTTGATATTGGGGTAATTGAACCCAGTGAACGGAAACGTTGGCTCGAGCTGATGCGACGCCAAAGCGGGATTGCATTTCTATGGACCAGTGACCGTTGGCAACGTGACTATGTGATTTGGGTTGTGCGTGAAAATTTCGCCCGGTTATATGCATTTTCTGGGCAATTCGAAGCGGCGGCCCGTATTACACCAGATATCCTACACCAACTGCTAGATTGGATGGAAGCGTTCTGGTTCCCTGAATATGAAGTGAAGATTCAACCGCCGAAGGAAAGTGAAGCCTATCATATTCCGGGTGCACAAGTTGCCGGAGATTATTTAGCGGGTTCAATTAAAGATACCGGCGAATTGAAATTAGCTGAAACACCGCTCGCTAAACAATTACCTTCACCAACACCGCCTGCTAAAGAAACAATGGAAACACCGGCAGTTCCGAAGGATGATTCTGAAGAAGGTGCTGAAGCGGGTGATTTAAACCCGGATTTGCTCGATTGGTAAATAAAAACTCCCCAATTCCGGGGAGTTTTTTAGTTATCGTATTTGGATTAAATAAGATAATCGCGCAGACTATGTGCCAGACGAGGATGACGTAGGCGT
>JBNLCD010000772.1:0-2285 GCA_050303635.1 Anaerolineae bacterium | reverse complement strand
GCTGTGGCTGGCTGATTGCACAACGGATACCGAAGAAGCACGTCGTGCCGCCAAACAAGTCTTGAAAGTCCGCCCGACCAATGAACGCGCACAACTCATCTTAGAAGCGTTGGGCGACGAACCCACGACACTCTTGCACCATCCCAAACGTAAACATGACCAACCCCGTGACAAGTCGCGCCGCCATCAGATGATGATATTTAGCGGTTTCGGCTTATCGGTGCTGACCGTTTTACTGGCTTTTATTTTCCTCACCAACCCGGAAGGGCAAGCGTTTTTCAATCTGGGCGAATCCGATTCTGCCGATGCTTCGCAAGAAAAAACGTCGGCTAAATCGAGCGCAACAGAGAAAGAAGCCGACACCAATCCTATCGCTGTTGAAGATTGGGATAATGTAAGCCCGGAGTCCCTCACCATTCAATGGTTTGAAGGTATTCTTACGGGCGAACACGAAGCAGACGTCAGTTGGAGTTGTGGCGATGAGCCCAGCGGTCTCCAAAAAACCTTAGAACCCTTTGCCGAGCGTCTCTTGGAATACGGCGTGCGCCAATCGTTGCGGTTTATTCAACTGGATGCGGTGTTTAACACGGTAGGAATTATGGATGGCACCGCTGAATATGAAATCGATGGCAAAATTATTGTCGAAATTCTGGGGCAACGTATCGAATCACCCGAATTTAGCACCATCATCCGCCTTGTCTCCGATGGAAGCCAGTGGGCGATTTGCGAAGTGACCAATTAATCTATTAAACGAATTTTACCCAAGTTTAAAATTGGGGGTAGCCGTCTCTTGACCGCGCGCGCGGTTTTAGATAAAATGCCATTTGTCACGTGCGGGGCTGTGGCGGAATTGGCAGACGCGGGCGACTTAAAATCGTCTGCCTTAATCGGCGTGTGGGTTCGAGTCCCACCTGCCCCACACCAAATAAAAATGCTGATCAATTTTGATCAGCATTTTTTGATTCTTAGGATTGCTGGGTTGTTTTTTGTAACCACTTGCGGGCCACCGCTTCATCGGCAAAGAAGCGAAATGTTACGTTACTGTGTCGCCGCAACCACGGCTTCAAAAAGATATTGAGCAACATTTGGAAGATATGATTGGTCACGACTATCCCGACAAAATACTGATAGTCAGGCAAAAAACTATCCATGACTTGCAAGAAGCGTTTATTGCTATAGGGCGTGAAACCTTGATTGGGATGCGAAACATCAACGATGCCCAAAAATGGACTGCCATAGCGTGGATTAGCCACTGTATGACTACACAGTTCCGCAAAATCATCAACGGCTTGGCGCTTCATGCTTCCGCTTCCCCGGAGAATCACCAATTTTTCTTCATCAAAATAGGTGCGGGTATGTTCCGTTTGGTTATTACCAGTCGATAAAGGTGAGGTCATGATGTACTGTTCTATACCTATACTAGACTTATTTTTCCGATAACTTCTCAGCCTATTATACTTGGCTAGGGCCAGCCCCTCTATTCCTCATTCGATTCAAGATCAAACTCCAACTCGCTTTTACAATCGGCTTGATACGCGCCCGTGAGTTGCCATGTACCCTCATCAACTTGTTCATAACACTCGCAATAATCGGTTGTTTCCGCTGTGCCTTCCCACACCAGAAAACGTGTGGTCGTACTCACACAATAATCACCATTATCTTGCTCGTTTTTGAGACTTCCCCATGACAGCCCAAAACCTTGAGTATCCGAGTCTTCTACCCGGAAAACACGCACTTCATGGCCGGGCCGATCACTCCGCCGATGGACGACTTCATTCTCAACCATTAATGTGACAAAGAAACAGGGCATGGTCATACAAATCAGCCACACAACAAACACCACCAAACACCCTAAACGCCGTAAATAGCGTTGACCCCGCGTCAACTTCGGCGGTGCTTCAAAAATCTCGCTAGATTCTGGTGGGGTTTGATTTTCGGCTAAACTTTGTTCAGAAACGGCGGAATAATTGTCCAAATGGCTATGCTCCGTTACAATTTAATCAGATTATTATATTTACTGGAATAAATTCGACCCCAGTGTAACACAAGTTTGGCGGTTAGGAGCAAGATTTACATGAGTGATATTCTGCGCTTTATACATTTATCTGATTCCCATATTGGTATCACGCCAGATTGGAGTTCGTATGGCCAGAATGCACTTGATAACACCGAAGCTGTGGTGGAATATATCAATCATAAACTGCCATTCACGCCGGAATTTGTCTTGCACACCGGCGATGTCGTCTATAATCCCAATCCCGAAGCCTATCCTATCGCCCAAGAGA
>JBNLCD010000771.1:0-2290 GCA_050303635.1 Anaerolineae bacterium | reverse complement strand
GTTTAGGCATGGCGATCAATGCCAATTTAAGGATATGCAGCTGGATTACCATGAGACGGTTTCTAAAACGAGTGGTCGGGTTGAGATCCGTCGTTGTTGGGCAGTCTCTGACCCACTCGCTTTCGACTATATCCGCCATTACCAAGGCTGGGCAGATTTACAAACCATTATTCGCATTCAGCGTGAACGTCGTGTCAATGGGCAAGTTAGTCTAGAAACCGCGTATTATATTAGCAGTTTAGTTGCTGACGCTAAACGCATCTTGATCGCTTCCCGCCAGCATTGGCATATTGAAAATTGTCTGCATTGGGTTTTAGATGTCACTTTTAATGAGGATCATTCTCGTATTCGGACTGATCATGCCCCACAAAATATGGCGGTCTTGCGTCATATTGCTCTGAATATCCTCAAACATGATCCATCCAAGGGCAGTTTGAAGCAGAAGCGCTTTAAAGCTGGACTTGATGAGAATTTCTTTTTCTCTTTACTCGCTCAATTTTGATGCGATTGCCCTGATGGTTAACTGGTCATTTGTAGGGCAGGATTTCTAACTTCCAACTGATGAAATAGCAAGTTTGGTCCAAATCTACTTTGGTTGATCCCCAAGAATAGAAAATTTAGGATGACTGGTGCTATCACTATCCTATTGCGCAGTGATTGACTGATTATTAATCCTCTTTTTTGCACCCTTCCCAATTATATTGCAACTATCTTGAATCGGGGGCGTATTTGCTACTCAGGAGTCACAAATTTTTGCTGACTTCCCAACGTCATCATATTAAAATGAGGATCATCAATGAATTTACTCCGAAAATATCCGTTAGCATTTTTCTATATATTAGCCTGTTTGTTTGGCTGGATAGGATATGCTTTCGAGGGAAATGGGGCTGAAAATATCCCCTTGGGACCTATAGTAGCGGCGCTTATTATAACTGCTTTGATGGGTGGCGCAGTTTTGCGCAAATGGGCTAAAGATGTCCGATCAGTTGGGGCAGGTTGGCAATGGTTTGGTGTAGCAATTATTGCACCAATTATTCTGATCACACTGACAACGCTTATTAATCTACTGCTGGGTGCTTCTGTACCCACTTCTCAGCAACTAGAAAGTACGTTAGGTGAAATACCAATTCTATTTGTCATCATGCTGATTTTTGTCGGATTTGGGGAAGAAGCTGGTTGGACTGCTTTTGCTACACCGCGTCTACTAGACCGCTACTCATTTCTGCAAGTGTGGGGAATAATGTCAATTTTGCGAATTTTCTGGCATTTACCACTCATGCTTACCGGCGATTTACCTTTATCATTGGGCATTTTTGGCAACGCGGCATTTCAGTTCTTGATGTTGTGGCTATATGTCCGAAGCGGTCGCCGCTGGTTCCCCATAGCTGTTTGGCACGCTACGTTGAATGCATTTGGTGGACCAAGTATTTTCAGAATGTTTGAAGATCAAGACCGTGTCCAGATGGCACTAATAATGACAGCTGTATATGTCGTTACCGCAGGGATAGTCTACCTAGTTGATTATGCTTCGACAGATAATCTCTTGAAACGGAGAAACAACTCACTGAATCAATCCAATGCAGCTTAGAATCTAAAACAGTCTTTACTGTCTAGCATGATCAAAAATACCTTTAGAATATCTAGAGGTATTTTTTACTTTAGGGGCAGAGGCAGACAATCCTATATATCTAATTATAGCGCAAACTCATATTTCAATATCTTTAAACTTCGCCTCTAAAGCCATACCCTCTCAATAAAATCAATAAGTTTTGTGCAAACTCATATATTAATATTTCAATTCTGCCATTTGGTAAGGATAAAAACTCATTACAACGGTTTAACTGTAGTGAAGAACTCCGCGTAGATTTGTCGGTGAATCTTCATCGAACAAGACCATAGTTAAAAGGAGTTTTTATAGGCGAAAGATTACAAGGGATATCCAATTTATTTTCGATTGAGCACAGGCTAACAACATAGGAGAAACAAAGTTTACCTCAAGAAATTAAGGAAATTTCGCAATGACACATACACATCACGGTACGACAGATCCGCTTGATGCTAATGCACGAGATATTCATCATCTTTGCACCCCCGGTTCAGCTTTTATCCCCGGACGATTTGCGCGGCTATTTCAAGACCTGCCGCCCTTATACGTGCGTCCCGATATACTGAATGCCATAGGGGCCAAAGATGGCCCAATGGACCCTAAAAACAAAAAAGATGACTTAACGGCAGATGTGCCTGCCGGTCTAATATTCTTCGGTCAATTTATTGACCATGATATTACCCT
>JBNLCD010000770.1:0-2293 GCA_050303635.1 Anaerolineae bacterium | reverse complement strand
GCGACATTATTGCAACAAGCGCGTCTGGGTGCGCCTGAACTTGTGCCTAAACTGACTGATCTACTAGCCCGGAGTAATGGCCCGCCACTCGGTTTACAACAGCAAGATCTCTTTGCGCAGTACACCCGTGTTTTACAGCTAATGGCTCGCCAAGTTCCGTTGATCCTCATTGTCGATGATTTGCATTGGGCGGATACGGGCACTACCAGCTTACTATTTCATTTAGGACGACGTTTGCAAGGTCATCGCATCCTCATTCTGGCGGCTTATCGACCTGAACATGTGTCAGCTCGTGACAATCTCTCGTTAATCACCACCATCAATGAATTTAAACGACAAAATGGTGATATATTTATTGATCTGGCCCAAGCCGACGGGTTTGAATTTGTCGAATCCTTGCTTGATTGTCAACCCAATCGTCTGGACGCTGATTTTCGCGAAAAATTATATCAGCACACCGCTGGGCATCCCCTCTTTACGAGCGAAATGTTAAAAACTCTACAAACGCGTGGCAATCTTGCCCAAGATGAGACGGGTTGCTGGTATGACCGCACCGCGATTGACTGGGCTATTTTGCCACCCCAAACTGAAGCAGTGATTTCGGAACGCATCCGGCGTTTGCCCGAACAACAGCAAAAAATTCTGCAAGTGGCCAGTATCGAAGGCGAAAGTTTTACGGATGGTATTGTGGCCCAGTGTCTGGGGATGCCGCGTGACGACGTGATCCAATTATTGAGTGGTTCGCTATCTAAACAATATCAGCTTGTAATGGCGGAAGATGTCGCTTATGTGCAGGGCCAACAGCTTGCCACCTACCGCTTCCGCCACAATCTGTTTCAAACTTATCTTTACGCGCAAGTTGATGCCGTTGAAGCCGCGCATTTTCATGCCGCCATCGGGCACGCTATTGAAGATTTATACGGCTCGAATATTCCTGAAATGGCAAGCCGCTTAGCCTACCATTTTAAACACGGCAAACTCATCGAAAAAGCAGTCCATTATTTGCATGAAGCAGGCAATCATGCCGTGCGCCTCTTTGCTAATCATGAAGCTATTCAACATTACCAGGATGCCCTTGAACTGCTGGCGACATTACCCCCATCCCCAGAACATATGAGTCAAGAATTGCAATTACGGCTCGCCTTGGGTGTGCCCTTACTCGTTATTGAAGGGTTTAGCAGTAGCGAACTCGAAAATAACTATCTACTTGCCCTAGAATTATCCCGTCAAGTTGATAATCCCGCCGCTCATTTTCAAGTGATCTCAGGCTTGAAAAGTTTCTTCGATGTGCGCCTCAGTTTACCCACCGCCTATGAACTAGCTGAAGAAATGTTGACGATTGCGCATCATCTCAATGACGCGACGCTGGAATTATTAGCCCATCATCATCTCTGCGCGACAGCTTTATATCTTGGTGATCTCGAAGGCTGTCTCGCTCATCGCGCCATCGCCCACGAACTCTACAATGATGCACAACATCGTGAGATGGCTTTCCGGTTTGGTATCGATCCCGAAATTGCGGGTTTAGCCCACGAGAGTTGGGCCTATTGGTTTATGGGAAATTGTGATCTGGCGGTGGAAAAAAGCAATGAATCTCTGGCCCGTGCCGATAACTTAGGTCATCCTTTCATGTCGGCAATGGCTTATAACTTTGCCTGCGTATTAGCAGACTGGCTCGGCCATGGCCAACGGGCGCTGAGTTTAGCCCAAACGGGCTTTGCCTACTCCGAAAAATTAGGTATCAAGTTCTGGGCAGTGAATGCCGATGTGATTAGCGCCGTGAACAGCAATGAGCCATCTGATGAAGCATGGGGCACCACTGAAATTCAGCAAGCGATTCAAATTATTGAAAGTCTAGGGGCCAATTTGATGCTTATCGGCTTAACCCCTAATCTAGCCAGAATGGCCGTCAAGTTGGGTGAACTTGATTTTGGATTATCAATCGTCCAAAAGAGTATGGAAATTTTTGATCGTGTTTCCGAGAAGCACACCATCTCAATCTTCAACGCCAGCCAACTCTATACAGCACAGGGTCAACTATTCGTTCTGAAGCACACGCCCGAAACTGACGACGCGGCGGAACAATCATTTTATATGGCGATTGAGCTGGCTCAACAATTTGGCTCATTATCTGAAGAGTTGCAAGGTGCGCTAGGCTTAGGACAATTGTGGTATCAGCAAGGCAAAACCACTGCGGCAGTTGATCTCCTGACTGAAATTTGCCACAGATTTACTGGGGATGCGGCTTTTCCTGAATTTCAAGAAGCGCAAGCCTTGCTGGCTAAGATTCAAT
>JBNLCD010000769.1:0-2299 GCA_050303635.1 Anaerolineae bacterium | reverse complement strand
GAATCGAATTAAAGAACCACAAACAGTCATCCGAGCGGTATTGCTCCGCCGTGGGGCCTGTTTCACTGCCGGGATGATGATCAAACGGTTTGACAATAGGCATCGCCCCGCCCGTTGACATTTGGCCAGTTAACATGAGTTCTAGCCGTTCACGTGACGCTTCGGGAATGGCGGCGGCCACCCCCATAATATCTTGGACAGAATCGCGGAAGCCCAAACCATCCCGTTCGCCGTTATAGACCAAACTCGCCGCGCGCGACCATGCATAGGTAATCAGCGCATTATATAAGGCCCAGACATTAACCATTGAATTGAATTCAGCATCCGGCGTGTTGACGGTGAGACTGCCCAATTTACTATGCCAATCGGCTTTGAGTTTAGCGAGTTCTTCGTCAGCACGGGCCAGAGAGCCAAATTCGGCGACCGTCGGTTGACCAATCAATTCACCATCGCCAATGCCCAACATCACTAGAATTTCTTGACTTTCACCCGGCGTGAGCGTGAGGTTGGCTTGCAAGGTACCACACGCATTGTCGCCATAAACCTCGCTATTCGTGCATTGTCCGTTCACAACGGTTTGAGGGCAATCATAATTGCCATAGGTTCCCAGAAAAGCCGCGCGCGACGTTTCATAACCTGCAACGGGCGCACCGATAAGCTTCATCCATGTGCGTTGGCTTTCATCGTTATCGACAATGCCATTTGGGTCGATGGGCATATTCGGATTGCAAATCACGCGTAACAGACCATCTTCGACGGCGGTGCGCACAATAAAGAGCGAG
This sequence comes from Anaerolineae bacterium, assembly GCA_050303635.1. Taxonomy (GTDB): domain Bacteria; phylum Chloroflexota; class Anaerolineae; order Aggregatilineales; family J027; genus JAKEEQ01. The sequence goes on along the minus strand of JBNLCD010000769.1, from coordinate 1,517 downwards.
TATTGTAAGTTGACTAAATCTTGGGACGTTTGCCAGTGATTGGCGAATTCACAATAGGTGAAAACCGAAATATTGCGGGGTTTATCCGAGTTGTTGGTGACTTTCAAACGCCAATATTCAAACGTCTGACCGAGTGGCACAAAATAGGTTGATTCGCTGGTGATACCGTCATATTCTGATTCAATGACCGTATAGGCGGTGCCGTGTCGACAAGTGGATTGATACGCATCGAGGGGTTTGCCAACGGGTTGCCATGAAGCGGACCAGAAATCGCCGTTGTCTTGATCGCGTAGATAAAAATAACGCCCCGGCTGATCCATCGGAATGCTATTGAACCGCATCCGTAAAAAGCGACCTTGGGCACCGGACTTATAGAAACTGTAGCCGCCGGCATTATTGGTGATAATCGCCCCGTAATTCGTGGTTCCTAAATAATTACTCCACGATTGGGGGGTATCCGGCTGGGTGATGACGTACTCTTTGGCCGCGTCATCAAAATAACCATAACGCATAATTAAATATCCTCCAGAATATTTTTTAGCTGAGGTAGGTCTATGGCGCTTGATCAACTCACGACCTGACCGCTAGGGTTTTACGTCAAGCAATAATGACGTGCTAATCAGTTCGTTGGGATGCCCGGTTTATTGATGAGATAAACGAGCTTTTTCGTCAAACAACCATCCCTACCCTAAATATAAGGTGTTGCCATGGAACGCTTTGATTATGCGTGATATTGTGGAAAAAACCTTGTGCAAAACGCCATAATCACGACATACCAAATGACCTGACTTAGCAATTTTTGCTCGGGAAAATAAAAACTCCGTTGAAAGAGATGCCCTTCAGCGGAGTTTTTTGTTGACGAATTTAAGCGAGCTTAGAACGGAATATCGTCCACATTATCGGTGGCGTAATCACCGCCGCCGCCATCATAATCACCACCATCACCTTCGCCACGACGACTCAAGAATTTGATATCACGGGCTGTGATTTCGAGATTGGCGCGGGCTGTTCCATCTTGACCAACATAAGCATCGGCAGTGACTTCACCCACGACCATAATTTGCATGCCTTTGTGGACATATTGGCTACAAGTTTCGGCCAAATTCCGCCAAGCCGCGACGCGGAACCAAGTGGTTTGATCTGAATATTCATTTGTGTTACGGTTGCGCCGACGCTTGTTGACAGCTACCGAAAAATTGCAAACGCCAACCCCTTCTGATGTATAACGCATTTCGGGGTCACGTCCGACATTGCCAACAATGATAATCTGTTGGTACATGGATGATCCTTTCTCAGGTTTAGATGTCCTTATATTATAGAACAGGTGTTCAAAATAAACAATTGAAAATAGCAAAAAACCCTAGCTTTTAGGGGGATTTTAACCCTTTTTACGCATTTTGCATAATTGCCTGTTGATAAAGTTCCAGCCAGCGCGCAATTTGCTGATTCAGCGTGTATTCTGCGCCGATTTTTTGCTGAGTTGCGGCGGCTAATTTTTCGCGCAAATCCGCATCTTT
>JBNLCD010000768.1:0-2300 GCA_050303635.1 Anaerolineae bacterium | reverse complement strand
AACCCATTCATAGGGTGATGATTTTTAGCCCCGAATTTATTCGAGGGCGGCTAACGGGCTAGCACCATTGTCCCAAGAATTAAGAGCTAGCATCAGGTTAGAACAATCATGAGAAACCGACTCTTGTGAGGAGCATACCCCGTATTTAATTGTTAAACGTCATTATCCCGTCCCTACACAATTCTGTTAATAAGTAGATTCATGTAGGGACAGCATAAATGCTGTCCGCCATCATCCCTATTAAATTTTCAAGGATCATCAGCCTACCGCGCTTCTGCTTTATTCGCGAGATAGCCCCATAAATAAATAAGGCCGCAAAAAAACACCCCGCCTAAATCATCTTCAGGCGGGGTGTTGAATGTCTAGAGGTTAACGCGCTTAGGCGGCTTGTTTCTTACCACCACCAAAGATCAACTTGATCGCGCTATCGAAGAGGCTATACACCACAGGCACCACAATCAATGTGAGGACGGTACTACTGACCAATCCACCAATCACCACGGTACCAAGTTCAGCCGCGATAATCGCGCCTTCAGTCAGGCCCAATGCCAAGGGCAAAACCCCGGTGGTCGTACTGATCGCGGTCATCAAAATCGGACGTAAACGCACACCACCCGCTTCCACAAGGGCATCGTACGTATCCATATTCTTTTCGCGGCGATTTTGTTGGACACGGTCCAAGAGCACCACCGCATTCGTGACCACAATCCCGATGAGCATTAACAGCCCAATCATGGAGGAGAGGCCCAATACACGACCCGTTATCTTCAAGGCGACAGCGGCCCCCACCACAGCGAGTGGCAAGCTAACCAAAATCGTAATCGGGTGAATGGGGTGACTAAAGGTCAAGGCCAGCAAGAGATAGACAATCGCGGTTGCAATCAACATCGAGATCGCAATATTTTGGAAGCCTTCTTCTTGTTCTTCCGAGTCGAAACCCTTCGAAACTTCAACCTTGGTCGTCAAACCATTTTCCTTGGCATAAGCATCGACTGTATCTTGAATATCTAACATGGCTGTATTGGTAATACCAATAGTGTCCGAGGTTTCGAGTTCAGCCGTATATTGAATGGCAGGAATACCGTCAATGCGGATATACGTGGTATCATCACCACCGCCACCCAAAGCGCCTAAACTACTATCAACATTCACCAAACCATCAATGCTTTCCAATTCAGCAATGACAGCTTCATTGTATTGAGCCAATTCGCCGATGGTAATATCATCCGGACCGCTCAAAACTAATGCAAAGCCGCCAAAGCCACCACTGCTACTGGCTCCCGAAACACGGACAGCTTCAACACCTTCATCACGTTGGCCATCGCCGTCCAAATCATTGAAGAGCTCTTCACTGAAGGTACGTAAATCATCAAGCAACGCATCCAATTCGGCTTGCGATGCCATCGTCACCTGAATATTGGCGGTAGTTTCTGTGACAGCATTGGGATCAGCGGTGGGATCGAAGCTATCCGCCACACCCCCGATAGAAGTCCGGACACTTTCGACACCGTCTTGTTCTTCTAAATAAGCTTCAAGGGCATCGACCTTGGCCTGTGTATCCAAAATCGTAATCGGTGTGCCATCTGCCGTTTGCGCAGGTAAGTTAACACTCACCGTAATCGTGGGATCACCAAATGATGGCAAGAAGGTTTGCGGCAATGTTGAGAGAATGAACATCCCGAAGAACAGCGTTAAAGTCGCCACGCCAATGGTTAACCAGCGGTGAACCAGAACCCAGCGAATAACCTTAACATAACCATCTGATAAGCCATCTAAGACCTTAATCCAACGGTTCTTGATGCCGGTGAAGGCCTTTTCGAAGGAACCCATGTCATCGGTGATATGGATTTCGCCTTCTTCGGGCATGGAATCCTTGGAGATGAACATTTCAGCTAAAACCGGGACCGCCGTAATCGCCACGATAAATGAAGCGGCGAGTGAGTAGGTCACGGCCAAACCAAATGGCAAGAAGAATGCCCCAATCACGCCCCCGAAGAGACCGAGCGGCAAGAATACCACCATCGTGGTCAAGGTAGCGGCAAAGATGGCCACGGAGACTTCACGCGTCCCGTTGAGGATGGCGGCGCGTTTTTCCTCACCGTGCATCACGTTCCGATAGATGTTTTCCAGAACCACAATGGAGTCATCGACTACCCGCCCAATGGCCACCGTCAAACCAGACAGTGTCATAATATTGAGCGTATAGGTTTCGGGGAAGAGCCGGATAACCACTTGGAGGATACTACCGAGTGTACTATCCCGTCCCACATCTTCGAGGATCGGATTTAGAATTTCATAGA
>JBNLCD010000767.1:0-2311 GCA_050303635.1 Anaerolineae bacterium | reverse complement strand
CTGTTGTCTCCGCTTTATTCGTCGAAACCTATACTGTCCCATAGCGCTTCAACAAAGGTTTTTTCCGCTTCGCTCTCAATCACCGGTGGACCATCAGGATAATTTTGTTTGTAGACTCGTTCGGCATCGGTGGCTAAATCGGTCAAATTTAATTTGGTATAAGCTTTCTGCATGATTTGTAGGGCATAAGGTACTGCTGGCGTGCGTTGAAATTCTTGCAGGACAATATCCGCTTTTGCACAAATATGGCTGACCGTTCGTTCTAGGGCTTCATAAAAATCTTTGGAAAAATCAATATATTGCAAATCTGCAATTTGCAACGGCAGATGTGTACCTTCCAGCAATATCGGCAAAATAGGTTTATGGAGCAATTGCGCGAAACTGATTTCTTTAATGACGAAGCTTGAGCCAGCTTCGGTTCGACGCGAACGATGCACATCTGGCGAAATAATCGCAATCACATAATCCGCGTGCTTAATCTCATCCTCAATCTGTTGCATCCAGTTTTCGGCAAGTTCAAGTGAACGATCCATCCAGATCGTTAAATCTGGAATCGCACTGAGGGCATCAAAAATCTTATTCGCAATTTTTTCAGAGTCTTTACGGGCATAGCTAATAAAGATATGAAATGACATTTGTCCCCCACAAATTAACAGAAACTTGCTGTTTTGGGCCTTACAGATGACGGGTGAGTTCACCCCGCAAATTTTGTTGCATATATTCTTTAACCGTAGCTGTATCATACCCGCAACTAAATAAATAGAGCAACTTGGTCAGAGCCGCCTCAACGGTCATATCATAGCCACTGATGACCCCTGCCCGTGCCAGCGCTAAACCAGTTGAATAATCATCCTGGCTGACACTGCCGTAGAGACATTGACTGCAATTGACAATGATAATACCCTGTTGCGTGGCATGTTCTAAGGCTTCGATAAACGCTTTGTTGTTTTGCGGACCATTCCCAATACCGTAAGTTTCGAGGACCAAACCGCGCATCGGTGCCTGGAGCATGTTTTCGATCATCTGCCCCGAAATACCGGGAAAAATACGTAAAGCCCCGACGGTATTCACGGGGTCAATCGCTTGCACACGTAAGCGGACATCCGGCGGCGTCGGCTTTGGACGAATCAGATTCCAGTTAATATTGATGCGTACGCCCGCCGTGCCTAAAGGTTGAAAATTAGGGGAGTCAAACGCATTTAATCCAATAGCGCTAATTTTTACTGAACGACAGCCCCGATACAGCGCATTCCCAAAAAACAACGCCACTTCAGGAATATCATAATTCGCGGCAATCGCTAGCGCGGTAATAATATTCTCACGGGCATCATTCCGCACTTCACACAACGGAATTTGGGAACCGGTAATAATCACAGGTTTGGCGAGGTGTTGCAACATAAAGGATAAAGCCGAGGCAGTATAGGCCATCGTATCCGTGCCATGCAAAATAACAAAACCATCATAATCATTGTAATGATCGGCAATATCTTGAGCAATCAGGCTCCAATGCGCCGGAGCCATATTCGCTGAATCAAGCAGAGCCGGATACTCATTGATGGTATAACTCGGCATAACATCAGATTGCAGTTCAGGCATCGCGGCCATTTGCTCACCCAGATAACCGGGCATTGGGCAATAACCATCCTCTGTCTTCTGCATACCGATGGTTCCGCCTGTGTAGGCAATATATATTCTTTTTTTCATGGGGGTTTTACCAAATCAATTATTCAAATAAATGCATAATATAGTTCATGGGAATACCTTCTGCCTCAAGATGCGCTTTTAGTTTTTTGCGCGCATCATGCAGAAGTTTATAGAGTGCATTCCGATTGGTATCCATCTTTTCGGCCATAATATCAATCGAAATACCCCGTAAAGTAACGGCTTCGAGCGCCAAACGTTGTCGTTCAGTCAACACGGTATCCAGCGCATTTTGGATAATTTCTAAAACTTCGTTGCGTTCCGTCGCTTTTTCCGGATGCAGAGGGCGTGTGCTATTGGCTGTGCCCTGCTCGACGCCCACCATAAATTCACCATTGGCGGTCAACTGATCGAGACTAAAATCCTTATAACGCGCGCGCCGCAATTCACTAATCGCCGTACGCGTTCCAATTTTCATCGCCCATGTTGTGAACCGACTATCACCCCGAAACGATTCCAGATTTTTCAAAATACGCAGTGAAGCATCTTGTGCAAAATCAGCGGCCATTTGCATCAAATCTTCGTGTGCTTGTCCCGCCAAATCACTGCGTTCACGGCTGAGGTAATAATAAATGCCTCGTTTGAGATAGTTATGCAAATCAGCAAGGGC
>JBNLCD010000766.1:0-2333 GCA_050303635.1 Anaerolineae bacterium | reverse complement strand
GACCTGTTCCGGGGACGCTTCGAATTTCAGCCGTCTTAGATCGATAAAAGCGGTTAAACACGCTTTCAATATCATCTTCAGATAGACCTAAGCCTTCATCAGACACGGCCACTTGTACGTAATTGTCATTATAAGTCACGCTAACTAAAACGCGGCCACCATCCGGTGAATATTTAATGGCATTTGAAATTAAATTTTCGGCCACACTGCGCAAATGACGAGGATCACCGGGTACGATTGGTAAGTCATCTGGAATATCGAGGACAATTTCATAACGGGTATTTTGTTCAGCCAGCGGTCGAGTAACGCGGTCGAGTAATTCAGCGAGATTGACCTCACTCCAGTCCAGATTCATAACCCCTTCAACTTGCAATTTGGTCGCAATAAGGAGATTTTCAATCAGTTCCGTGAGCCGATCCGCTTCTTCTTCAATAACTTTTAAACCGCGCTGGACAGTTTCTTTATCCCACTTAGCATCTTCACGCCGCAATGTGCCCGCATAACCCTTAATCAGAGCTACGGGAGTTTTCAGTTCATGCGAAATCACCGAAACAAAAGTACTTTTCATTTTCTCGGTTTCGCGAAAATGAGTAATATCCCGCACATCGCACACCACATTGCGCAAATCACCATCATCAAAATACAGCGGTGAATAGGTGACGCCAATGCTAGTGACCGTGCCATCTAGGCGTTCGATATCACCTTCGATATAAAATGTCCCAACTTCTTCATCGACATATAAACCGGGATAATCATCTTGATAGGGGCGTTCTTGCGGCCAGCCAGCATGAAGCATTTCTTCTAACGTGACAGGCGGCGCAGGTTCCATCCAACGCACAATATCCGTGTGTAAGCGGAGTAAGGCATATTCAATTTGCCAGCCTGACATGCGCGCTAGGGCATGATTAAAGCGCAAGATATGACCATCTGCATCCAAAATCATGATGCCATCGCCACTGCTATCCAAAATAGCGGATAGACGTTGTTTTTCAGCAATTGTGGCCTGATACAAACCCGCATTATAAACGGCAATCGCGGCCTGATCAGCAAAACTTTGCAACACCATCAAGTCATCGGTGGTCGGTGCACCCGGATAAGCCCGAAACACAAAAATAATACCCAGCGTTTCATCTGAAATACGCATGGGCAATGAGACTACTTGACGCAAGTTCATATCAAGCTTGCGCGCAATCAAGCGTGTCCGGAGTTTAAGTTCATCGGGATCAATGCTGATTTGGTCAGTATTGGTTACACTTAGGAGAGGTTCGAAGACGTCAATATGCTCTGATTCGACACCGAGCATGGCTTGGACCTTAAGTTGATTATCGGGATCGCGTAACGCAATTAGCCCAACCACGCCGCCCAGCATAGAAACCGAAGCTTCCAGTACCATGCGCAATACTTGGTCTAAGTCAAGTTGGGCAGTAATAGCACGAGAAATCTTGAGCAAGAAATCCCGTTGACGAACGCGATAGTCAGGTAAGATAATCATAATATCCCAATGATAGCATGGTCGTTAGCAATGCAAAAGCAAAGCGGTGGTTTCTGATACAATTCTAGTACGATAATTTGGTGTACAATAGCAAGTATGATAATCAAAACACTCGAAAAACATCTGCAAACATTTCTTGAAGGACACTTAGCCCATTTTGTTGATGGCGGTGTCCAACCACATATGATTGCGCAACGCCTTACGAGTGCGCTTGAGACCAATCGTCGAGACAATCTTGTCCCCGATCAATTTGTGGTCGCTTTGCAAGGCGATGTCTTGGCCAAACTCTTACCGCGCTATGCGAGTTTGTCCCAAGAACTCGAAGAACAACTTTATACCTTGGTGGAAACCACCCATTTGCACATGAACTTCTATCCGCAAGTCATTTTAGTTGGGGATGATACCTTAGCCTCTCATGAAGTTCGAGTACGTGCCTCTTATCGGCAAAGTGATTTAACGGCTACCCAAGAATTAGATCAGTTTGAGGCCACGCCAGCGCAAACAATTCCGCAAGAAGCGCACTTAATTGTGGATAGCCAAAAACAATTTCCGCTTGGGCAAAATATTGTGAATATTGGCCGTCATACGGATAATCATATTATCCTAGAAGGCACGACGATTAGTCGCCAACATTGCCAAATTCGGTTGCGCTTTGGCCACTATGTTTTATATGATTTACAAAGTAAAGCCGGAACCTTTGTCAACGGCCAGCGTATTCATGAGCATCGTCTCCAAACTGGAGATGTGATTGATTTCGGCGGCGTGCAAATTGTTTATGTTGAATATAGCGCTGACCGTGATCGTGATGCTGGCGACACCCAACGCGATATCAATTTTCATG
>JBNLCD010000765.1:0-2336 GCA_050303635.1 Anaerolineae bacterium | reverse complement strand
AATAGGAATTCATGTCTGTCGGTTGTTTATCAATAAATTCTCAACGGAATCTACATGTAAGCTGGCAACGGGTAGGGCGGACCCGATGTGGTTCGCCGCTTAGATATCACAACGGCGGAGTATGCAAATGCTCCGCCGTTTTTTTTATCGCATATACGGACATAAAAACAATGCATGGCTAGGCCGATGTGCCTAGCCCTACCAGCAAATAAACTTATTGAGAGCTTCCAAGATAATAGGAATTCATGTCTGTCGGTTGTTTATCAATAAATTCTCAACGGAATCTACATGTAAGCTGGCAACGGGTAGGGTAGATACTATGACAATAGTAATGACGACAGCGATTAGCGTTTGTTTTACTGTCTGCCAGTTGTTCATAGATACCTTTCATTCCTTAATATGACTTGATCAGTATTTTGTGTACGAGCTTATTTTAGTAACAACTCACCTGCTTAACCATAGAGAGCGTGGAAGAGGGCACTACCGCAATTGACGGTGATAAATCTCCGCATACAGCCCTGAATTTTTAAGCAATTCGGTGTGAGTGCCCTGCGCGGCAATTTGGCCATTCCGCAAGACAATCACCTGATCCGCCATCCGCACCGTGCTCAAGCGTTGCGCGATAATGAATGAGGTGCGGCCTTCCATCAAACGTTCCAATGCAATCTGAATCAGGCGCTCGGTTTCCGTATCCACACTCGACATCGCATCATCTAGCAAAAGAATGCGCGGGTCTTTGAGCAAAGCCCGGGCAATCGCTACCCGTTGTTTTTGCCCGCCGGATAAGGTGGTGCCGCGTTCACCAACTTCGGTATCATACCCCTTCGGCATTTGCATAATAAAATCATGGGCTTGGGCAGATTTGGCAACCTCAATAATTTGTTCCTCACTGACACCTTGCACCCCAAACGCAATATTCTCACGAATAGAATCCGCAAAAAGGGTGGTTTCTTGGAGCACGATTCCAATCTGGTCACGCAAAGAATCCAGTTTCACCGTGCGCACATCGACGCCATCAATGCGAATAGCACCCTGCGTGGGATCATAGAAACGCGGCAGTAAGTTCATAATGGTCGATTTGCCGGAACCCGTCATCCCCAGCAGGGCAATTACCTGCCCCGGTTCTGCTGAAAAATCAATATCCGTCAAAATGCGTTTGCGCCCAAAATACGTGAAGGACACATGCTCGAATTCCACTTTACCTTGAATAGGCGGCATGAGCGTGGCATCGGGGGCTTCTTCGACATCGTTGGGCGCATCCAAAATTTCAAAAATCCGTTCACCGGATGCACTCGCCATCGCAATCGCGGGCACAATCATGCCAAAACGCCGAATCGGGTTGACCAATTGTCCCAGATACGTCGTAAACGCAACCAATTCGCCCAAGCTCAGACTGCCATCAATCACCAACCCGCCGCCATACCAGATAATGACAACGGTACTGACACTCGCCATAAGATTAATGAATGGCATATTTTGTGATTGCAGTCTAACCGCTTGTTCTGAAAGTTCAAACCAATGCTCGTTCTCGGTTTTAAAATGTTCAATTTCGGCGTCTTCTTGGGCAAAGGCTTTGACAATCCGTGCTCCGCGCAAATTTTGTTCCAGTCGCGTTGTCAAGCGGGCTTCTTGATTCTGAATATCGCGCGATAAGGGACGATATCGACTCCCAAAGCGATACGAAACCAGCCCCACTAACGGTATCGTAGCCAGCGCCAAAATTGCCAAACTGGGATTCATGAGTAAAAGAGCAATCAAGGTAGCAATAAATAACGTCGTCGCTTGAAATAGCCGCAGAACTGCTCGCCCTGTCAAAAAGCGAATCCGCTCGACATCCTGAATAGACCGCGAGAGCAATTGACCCGTTTCCGAACGATCATGATAAGCAAAAGAGAGGTCGACCAACTTCTGATAAATTTGATTGCGCAAATCATAGGCCACATTTTGCGAGGCATCTTCACTCCAATAGCCAAGCGCAAACGAGACCACACTCTGGATCAGGGTGACACCGAGTAAGCCCAAAACTCCCCAGAGCAACAGATCTGTCTGCCGTTTGGTAATCCCTTCATCCACAATCCAGCGGATAAACTGCGGAATAATAATGCCCAGAATATTCACAATGATGGCCGCGCCATAGGCACTGACCGCCGTCCGCCAATAGGGACGCAAAAATTTAAAACTTCGCCATAAATAATTGGAGCGATGCGGTTCAGATGAGGAATCTTTAGCTGACATAGGGGGTCTCGACTATTTCTATTTCTCAATTACCAATAAATCAAAATACTCACTCTAGGTTAACATAGGGCCCAAACTCTGCCTACATGAAACTCAACTCC
>JBNLCD010000764.1:0-2353 GCA_050303635.1 Anaerolineae bacterium | reverse complement strand
CTGGTGCCATTGACGATTCGGCAGTTCTGCGCAACGGCTTGGAAGAGCGTATAGTTGGTCTGGGTGGCATCCACGAGCACCGCCAGATTTTCCGGTTTATTTTCCCAATACGAATAAATCGCGTCATACCCTGAGAATTGGACACCGTCCGCCGCTAAATCGCTTTTCACATCCGGTGGCAGTTTAGTTGCGTTGATAAATAGCCGCACCTCGGTCTGGCTAATGACTGCATAAGCAATGGCGACCGGATTATTCGGAATATCGTTGCCGCGAATGTTAAACAACCATGCAATCTCATCTAGGGCTGTGATTAACTGCGCTTGCACATCCAGCCGTTTGAGTTCTTGTCGCACCCGCTGGAATTTGGCTCGCCGTGTTTCGCCAGCAAATTCAATAGCGTGGAGAAAAACCGGGTTGGGGGAAATTTCTGGGCGATCATCCCATATTTTTTCAGTCAAGTCCTCTTGATAAATAAATTGGACTGATTTTTTAGCTAAGGCCTGTTTGAGTTGTTTGAAATAGCGCTGGGAGACCACCCGCCCATCAAATCCGACGGTTGCGCCGCTCGGTAACGTCTGTTGCAACCATTCCAAGTGAGTTGGCACATCGGGCAAACCGTGTTTAAACAACTTAATCCCTGAACCCTGCAATTCGTTTTTCGCGCGGATATGATAACGCGAATCGGTCCATAATCCCGCCGTTTTCTGGGTAATAATCAAAAGTCCGGCTGACCCATTGAATCCCGACAGCCACGCGCGCGTTTGCCAAGGCGGAGCAACATATTCGCTCTGATGTGGATCCGCGCTCGGCACAAGCCACGCATCAATCTGCTTCATTTTCATTAAGTGGCGGAGTTTGGCTATTTTTTCGGGAGAGTTCATCACGCTTTTCCAGATTCAGGATGAAAACACATGGGATTTGAGTATGTATTCAACTCGTGTCTGTGAAGCATAGCGCGGCATGCCAAAATTGCAAAAATTGAGTATCAGATGCTGATTTTATGTGAGGTTGAAAGAGTTATGAACGGTTATGTGAAACGGATGGACACATCGGTCCATTCTTACCAGTTACTAGCGTTAATCTGTATTCCATGATGACGAATAGAATGTTACTTTTGACTCAAAAACAAATTTAACCCATTCAAAATCGTTTGAATTCATTTTTCGGATTTTCCCAATTAACTTGATCCCTACCCCAGGTTGTATTGGCAGGAATCTCAGTTGAATTAAGAAACTGTGTGCAAACTTCAATTGCTCGTTCACGAGTTACTGAATAGTAAATTGGCAATGGATAATCTTCAGCACCGTTGTCGAATTCAACTAATTGATTGGAGCTAAGTAGCGTTTCATCGACAAGGAAAGACGCAAAGATTTTATACAAAGGGCTCCGCTGAGCTACAGGTGCAAAGATTTCCAAAATCACTCTGTCAGAATCGATAACATAATGAATGAATATGGAAGTTTGAAAACTAGACTCTAAGGTGAACGTAACTTGTGAAAATTCGGCAGATATTTTTGTAATTAGTCGCTGAATATCTTGTGGTGTTGGTTTTTGTATAGACGACAGTTCGTGTGAACCAATAATAGACTCAAGTTTTCGAGTGCTACGCGTCTTGTGTGATCGATCCTCAAACGAAACTGTAAACATGTGTTTATCTATGGGTCGTAGAGTGGAAAATGTGATATTGATAATAAATAGAATCAACATTAAGAGAGCCAATACTAATACAAATTGACGTCCAAACTGAATGAAGATGAAAACACTTACAGCGAACACCACTCCAACCAAAATTAACGATAATTTCTTGGACATTTTTTACTCATACACATATTCCTAAGTTTAGTTCAGCATAAGCCATAAACCCCAAACCCGCCATTGCTGACGGGTTTGGGGTTTTACGAATTAGGTTCAGGATTATTCTTCGATTTTGTTGAGATAGTAGTCTTCGCTATTGCAGACGAGAATCCAATTTTCCTCAATGATTTCGCCGTAGGCTTCAACTCTATCGCCTGCCACCAACTCTGAAATTTCAGGACCTAGATTGGGGTTTTCACAGCGCATCATACCGGGCGCATAGGTGACATTGAAAACAATGCCTGCCGCAGATTCGACAACCACATAGCAATGACCATCAAATGCACAATCAAATACATGATCAATCACTACCCCTTCAATTTCTGCTTCGCCGTTTTGCATGATGATTTCGCCTCCGCTCCCGCCATCCATGGTCGGTCCCTCGTTGGATATATCAACGGCAGAATCACCCATCACCGCAAAGAACGGACACGCAAATAATAAAGCCAGCATCCAGGTTACAATCCAAGACATACTCATGTTGAGAGATACTCCTCCC
>JBNLCD010000763.1:0-2361 GCA_050303635.1 Anaerolineae bacterium | reverse complement strand
TAATCGAGCAGTGAAGAAAATGGTTCGTTGGCAAATTGTGCCATGGCATTATTTACGGCGGTATCAAGATACGATTCAAAATCATCGGTGCCAACTTGGGCGCGTTCTTCGTCGGTCAAAGCTTCCCATTCGGACGTGCCGAGTTCAACGAGAAATTCGTGCAATCCCTCATAATCACGGGCGGCGAGATAGGGGAAGATGTTCTCAAGAAAATCAATCTGCGTCTGAATCGCTTCTGGGTCAGCACCGGCTAATTCCAGTATGTCGATATTTTGCTCAATCAAAACATCCGCGCCACTGGTGGTGGGGCCTGCCATCAAAATAATAAAAGCCACATGTGAGTCAGGATTTGCGCCCATAATGGCGGCATACATGCCCCCTTCGCTGTGACCCAATAAGCCAACTTGGTCCGGGTTAATATCATCCCGTGTTCGTAAATAATCTACAGCGGCTTGTCCATCGGACGCAAATTCAGGGAGGGAGGTTTCGATCCATTCACCGCTGGATTGACCTACTCCGCGATCATCGTAACGAAGCACGGCAATGCCTTGTTGCGTCAAATAATCCGCAATTTGGCGGAAAATTGGGAATCCGGGCACCACCATTTCATCACGATTTTGCGCACCACTGCCTGTCATCAAAACCACGGCGGGATGCGGTCTGGCTGTATCCGGCAAAGTTAAGGTGCCAGCCAGCGTAATTTCGCCATTTGTGAAACTGACTTCCTCAACGATATACGGATACTCTGTCTCATCTACGAGCGGGGCTAAAGCATCGAGAATAGGCAGAAATACTTGTTCATGCAGAACATCATATTCATCGGCGGTCGTTTGGAGGAGTACAATAATAGTTTGGCCGCTGTATTCGACCATTGCGACATCAAAACGACCATTAATGCCAACCATAAATTGATCAAATTGATAGAGGGTAAAGGTATACGTGCCGCCTTCATAAGTGCCGAGACTGGCCGGGGTTTCATTCAGGCCAAATTGGGGCAATAGCGAAACCCAAACAGCATCCATATCAGCCGGCGTAGCTTGAACCGCGACAAGGGTAATATCTTCGGCATTTTGTTGGCGTGCATATAATCCCGGCGCAACAGAATCCCAGCCTGCCGGAAGCACACCTTGCAATCCATAACCTTCATCAATAAACGGTTCGAGAACAATCGTGCCATCTTGCGCCGCAACGACCGCGACCATGTTGGCTGTGATAACACCCACCAGAACCCAAACAAATACGAAACGCATTGTTTTTCCTTTTAATATATGTGATTAAAGATATCTTCAAGAGTCTATACGCAGAAAAATTGGGTATGGTTCCGCTGAAAATTGTAAATTCAGGCCAACTGATTTAGCACATCAAGCTCAAAATCAGTTGGCCTAATCTCAGATCAATTATTTAGTGTTTGGTTTGAGATTGTTGCATAATCTTGGTGATCTGGCGAATATGATGATCATCGTGTGCCAAACCCCATGCAAAAATACCCAGTGCATTGACAAAGCCAGCTTCGCGCCACGGCATATAGCCGATTTTGAGATTCGGCTTGTTGGGCCACATATCGAGACTCGCCAAACGCATGCGCCGACTTTCGGCAAGACGCGCCAAACATTGGTCTACGGTGGTTATGGTTTGCCAAGCAAGTTCAGCGCGCGAGCGGCCATGAAAAGGCACACCGCGTGCTAACTCTGCCGCCGCAAAAGCATATTCTTCGGCTGAAGCTGTTGCATGGACAATATTGTGACCGATATGCCATGCAAGATGCTGTTCGGCCGGATTCGCGGCATAGGGATCATTTGCGTCGGGGTCATCTGGCACAAAAATGATATCCGCATCTTCGCACATTTCGATGAGCGTCACAAAAGCATCCACTGATTTATCGGTAAGCCGATATAAATCATCATGATGCAGTTGTTTGGCAAATTCTAGCATCGGCACTTCATAACGATTAACAGCTTGATAATTGAGTTCCATGCTTAATCCGCCCAAATATAGTTGAAGTCATTGCCTTCAACTTGGGTGGAGAGGAACATTAATTTTGATTTGGATGGGGCAGGGGCTTTGGTGCGTTGGCCATCGCGCATATCGTATTCAGCGCCATGCCATGGACACACGAATTTGTCATCTTTACATTCGAGCGGTCCGCCAAAGTGCAGGCAGGTATTTGCCACAGCCACGGGCTTGCCATCGACTTTGTAGACATGGACCGTGCGCCCAAAGAAATCAACCAGCTTGGTCCCGCTATCGGGGATTTCATCGACTTTACAAAGGGTGTGAATCATTATCCGAACTCCATTTAGTTGATTTTACAATAGTTGTGCGCACAACTAAATTTATTCTAAAGAGAAATAGTTGTATTGT
>JBNLCD010000762.1:0-2362 GCA_050303635.1 Anaerolineae bacterium | reverse complement strand
TACCCAATAGTGATTGTGAAATTAACGATTTAGACAAGCCGATTGTTGGATGGGCAAAGTTGATTACGGATCCAACCCAAATTGTTTGGTATCCCCCTGATTACAATGCAATGAAGTTTCCAACACCTGATTATGGAAATTAAATTCAAATTTCCCAACCGCTTCACCCAATCAATTCCGACACACATCCGTAAAATTAAGAGAACAGTTAACTCACTTACCTGACTAGCGCGGTAGATATCAACTTATGCTACTATTAAGGATACTGTAGTGTGCTAAAGGGTTTGGCTCAGGGAGTTTTGGTCGTGACGTTGCAATATCCCCCCATTATTGTTCTCTATTTTCTAGCAAGTTTTATCTCGTGGCTCGTCGCTTATCGTTCGTGGCAAATGCGCCCCGCCCAAGGGGCAACCTTGTGGGCCTTGGCCATGGTGTCCACCGGATTATGGGCCTTTGGGAATGGTATTTCCGCGATGCAGGCGGATTTGACATGGCGCTTGATCAGCATTCGTTTGCTGTATCTGGGCATCGTGTCATCCGTTTATTTTTGGGGACTATTCACGCTCCAATATAGCCAATTCGATCGGTGGTATACGAAACGCAACCGTCGTTTACTAGCCATTGTGCCCGTGCTCTTTTATGTGGTGGTGTTCACCTCCAACTATCACAACTTATTTTATTCCTCGAGTGAATTAGTCAAACGCGGCGATTATTATTTTTATGAAAGTACTTTTGGCCCCCTCTTTTGGGTGTGGGCGGCCTATGCTTATGCCGTCGTCGTAGGCGGGGCTGGTCTGCTCATTGCTTCGATTGTGCGTTCGCCCAGTGTCTATCGTGGTCAAGCCGTGATTTTGGTAATTGGGGCTTCGATTCCGCTGACATTCAATATTTTTTATTTGACACTCGGCGGCATCGATGGCTATGATCCGTCCGCGTTAGGCTATACCATCACCGGCGTCATGGTATTGACGGCCATGCGCAATTTCCACTTTTTGGCGGTGGTGCCGGTTGCCCATGATCTGGTGATTAAAAGTGTCCGAAGCGGCGTCATTATCATCAACGAACGTGGCATCATTATGGATATCAATCCCGCCGCCCTCAATATTTTTGAAGGTCAAACCGAGGAGATTATCGGCCAGAGTATTGTCGAAGCCTTCCCGCAATATCGCGACTTGATTTTCAGTTTCCAAAATATCGACGAGATCAAAACCGAAATCACGCTGAATGGGCATTTCTACGAATTGCAAATCATGCCGCTCATCAACCGTTCTGGCCAAAAATCGGGTCGGATTGCCATGTTCTACGACATCACCGAGCAGAAAATTGCCCTCGAAGAATTGGACGCCTATGCGCACACGGTCGCCCATGACCTGAAAAATCCGTTGGGCGTGGTGCTCACCTATATGGATCTCATTGAATCCGGCGCGGTCGGTGAAGTCAGTCCAAAACTGCAAGAACGCCTCAAAGTTATCGCCGGCAGTAGCCGTAAAATGAAGTCGATTATTGATAGCTTGTTGATGCTGGCCACGGTCCGTAACACGGATAATGTCAAAGTGGGCGCGCTCGATATGCCACGGCTGGTGGATGTCTCTCTCCGGCGACTCACCGAAGTCATTGATGAGCAAAAAGTTCAAATTCGTCGCGCCGAGTTGTGGCACAATGCGCTGGGCTATGAGGCATGGGTCGAAGAAATTTGGATGAACTATATCAGTAATGCCATCAAATATGGCGGTCAACCACCCGTAATTGAATTGGGATGCGACAAACTGCCCAATGGCCAAATCCGTTATTGGGTCAAAGATAATGGCGCGGGCATTGACCCAGAAGAGCAAGAGCATCTCTTTACCAAATCGGTGCGTTTAGAAAAACATGCGGCCCTCGAAGGGCATGGTCTTGGTCTGTCGATTGTGCAACGTATTGTCCATAAATTGGGCGGAACGGTCGGCGTGGAAAGCAAGCCCGGCCAAGGCAGTTTATTCTATTTCACCTTGCCCGAAATACCCGCCGAACCTGTTTCACTGAGTGCTTAAGTTCGTCACATTGAGATAGAGGAAATTGTCATGAAATCGGCCCAGACTACCGTAAAAGATGATCGCATCTATCCAATTACACGTATTGTGTCGGTGATTGTCGTCCCATTTTTGGTGTTGGCGTTCATTATTCTATACATCACGCCGGATCAGTCAGGGGAGCGCTTTGCTTGGAAAATGTGGCCCCATTTGCAAGCCATGTTTGTCGGTGCAGGTTATATCGGTGGCAGTTACTTGTTTGTACGTACTATTTTCGGCAAACACTGGCACCGTGTCTCCAATGGATTTTTGCCTGTCACGACCTTCACCATTTGTATGCTCTTAGGTACCAT
>JBNLCD010000761.1:0-2369 GCA_050303635.1 Anaerolineae bacterium | reverse complement strand
ACCATACAACGAGCGGAGCTACCGAGATCATCAATTTCAACACCAGATGGGAAAGTTACACTTTCCAAATGGCTAGCGGCTTGATTGTGGCAAGCGTCACAGTTGATAACTGAACCCAAGGCGGCCGGAGCATCAACGACACCAGCGTCGGTGCCATCAGCACCTAAGAAATCGCGGTAACCGGGGGTTGAGTGACAGGTTGCACAGCTTTCGGATACTTCACCGTCTTCGTTCCAGTGATTGAACGCTTCGGCGTCGACTGCGGCATGGCCAGAATTGACCCATGCTTCATAAAAACCAGATAAGAATGTAGGCGGTTCACCAACCGGATTCGGGGTCGGTTCGTCGCCACCGTCTTGAGCTAAACTCGGGGTTTGACCACCAATAATTACCAAACTGGCAATTATAAGTAAGAGCCCACCAGCTAATAGTACTAAATAAGGTTTACGTGACATTTTTTTAAGCTTCCTCCTCTGAAAGCAATCTATTTTTTTCGATCACACATTTACCCTGATAAGTGATTATTTTGATTTGTTGCCGATAAGTCCTCCTTGTGCTTCGCTTCTTGCCTGAGTAAGGATCTGTATGTTGCTCAGGTAATAAAAAAGAGACTGCATATCCAAATGGATAACAATCTCTCATGTCAACAAATTTATAAAATTAGCAAAAATCATTGCGTCTTCGTCTGCCGGTGGCGCACGATGATGCATGGCTTCGGCTGAAATTTGATTAAATAAGTGACCCTCTAACAAATTAACGGCCCACCCTTGACCATCGGAATTCATGCCAAACATCGCCAATTTATTTTGCGTAAAAGCCGCTTGGCAAGATTTACATGAACTTGATTGTACCAATGCAACTGGCATAAAAAGTGGGCTAACAATAGTACCCAGATGATGCTCATCCGCAACATCCGCCATGAGATTATTGGCTTGGGCAATAAGGTCTTCAGCCGTGTCAATATCGCCCGCATCCAAATTATCTTGCGCCTGTGCTAATAAATCGACAGCCGCATCAATGGTTGCTTGTTGTCGCTCTGATAAATCTTTTTGTTGGATCTTGACCGCTTGCAGAGAAGCTTCAAACAAATCTTCTTCGGCGTTATTCGCCCGTTTGATATCTTCAGGTACAGAATCAATAACATCTGTATGACAAATATCACATAGATCTAAGGCTTGCGGTGATTGTTGGAGGACAACGGATGGGGGCATTTCTTCATCAGCATCGACAAAGCAAATACCGCAGAAAAATTCTGCGTTAGCTTGAGTATCAATACTGTATAGGCTTGGTTGGTTATTTGCTGAGGCCAATTTTGGAATCAACAAAATAATACCCAAACCCATGAGTATTAAGCATAAAGCTGGTATTCTTTTGTTCTGGCAAAAGCAGAACATGCAACGACTCCGCAGGGATGAAAGACACCATTGTTCAAGTAATACGCTAATACTATATCTGTCTATGCAATTTTAGCTAAGTAACAAATGTCACATTCGCTAGGTACATTTTGCAGGTTTACTTGTTATCCTTTTAGTTCTAGTTAATCTCAAGTTTAGATATATTTGGGCTGAAATTTGGGGATATTGGTAAAAGATGTAAATTTTAAATAGACCTTTAAAAACCAAGCCCCCCACGATTATAAGCATAACATAAACATTGCAGTTTTACCAATAAATTTACGCTTGCGGAATACTCGCTAAAACATCAATGTCGAGTTTGCGGAGGTCAGCCTCACCATAAATTCGATCATCAAAATAAGCGGCGAGTGTCGCGAGGCCAATCCCCACTGCAAATCCTAAGATAATTCGGATGAATGGGTTTAGACGCGCGCTAACAGGTGACACTGTTTGATTAACTTCCACATCATCAAGCGGAATAATTTGGGCGGGTGCATTCGCAAATTGCGGAAAATACGTTTGATTGCGTTCTTGCAAAACTTTAATTGCGGCAGAGGCAATTGCTTCCAATTCGGCTTCATCGTCCCAACCAAAATAGACAGTCAGGATACTGCGGGCACTATCGGCGGCAAATGCGCGGCGTACATCATCCGGCTCAATGTCGAGACCTTGTGTATCAAGTTCAGCACTGACTTCACGTGCAAAACTAGCGCTGGTTACCCATTGCGGCAAATTCACCACCACATATTCAGAGGCTAACCAGGGCACATAAGCGGTATCTTCATAAGTCCCACTGCGCGGCAAGTTGTCAGTATCAGCGGCAATAGCATTGGCTTCATCGGGCGCGGCGGCGGCGCCTTCGAGCAACGTGAGGAAGTGACGCGCGAAGCGCCGGGCGGTGGTGGCGTCGTAAAGGGCGCGGTCGTATTCGAGGTGACCGCCGAGGGTGTCGCCCTGGCGCGAGAGGGAGAGGGT
>JBNLCD010000760.1:0-2382 GCA_050303635.1 Anaerolineae bacterium | reverse complement strand
GTCACGGCGATGGTGAAGCGCGGATGATTCTGAAAGAACGCAAATTGCGCGGGATTCCGAATCGATGCATGGTCTGTTCTGAAATGGAACTGGGTATTTCGGAAGAGCACGAAGGTATTTTGCTTCTCGATCATGCAACCTATAGTCATCATGCGCCCGGCACCCCGTTTGTCGAAGTCTTGGGCGATGTCGTTCTTGAACTAGAACTTACCCCGAACTTGGCGCGTTGTTTCAGCATTTTAGGGGTTGCCCGTGAAGTCGCCGCGCTCTATGGCACCGAAGTTCGCGAACCCGATTATAGCTTGCCGACAGCGAGTGGGGATGCCATTGAAAATGCGGTCACCTTGGAAATTCATGAACCAGAATTGAATCCACGTTTCACAATGGCGCTGATTCGTGACATCACAATCAAAGAATCACCGGAATGGATGCAACGTCGGCTCAAGTTAGTGGGGCAACGTCCGATTAGTAATGTAGTCGATGTTAGCAACTATGTAATGTTCGAAATGGGTCAACCGACACATGCCTTCGATTACGATATTCTCAAAGAGCGGGCAGGTGGTGATAAGCCGTTGGTTTATACCCGTTTGGCTAAAGACGGCGAAGAACTCACCACGCTGGATGGTAAACATCACAAATTATTGCCGGAACATATCATGGTGTGTGATAGCCAAGGTATCTTGAGCTTCGGTGGGGCGATGGGCGGTCTTGAAAGTGAAGTCCAAGATCCTGATGCTGAAAAAGGCACAAATGGCACCGAAACCGTATTGCTTGAAGCGGCGGCGTGGAATTTGATTGCGCTCCGTAAGACGGTTAGCACCACTAAGATGACAAGTGAAGCTTCAGCCCGGTTCTCCCGTGGTGTGCATCCAGCTATGGCCATGAAGGGCTTGATGCGTGGCGCGAAATTGATGGTTGAAGTGGCCGATGCCACCCTAGCTCCAGGTTTATTGGATATCTATCCGAATCAAGCTGAAGTGGTGAAAGTGGATTTGCCTTATAGCGATATTGAACGCTTGCTGGGTTTCGAAATTCCGCTTGAACAGGTCGAAGGTATCCTCAAGGGCTTGCAATTCGACGTTGAAACCAAAGACAATGTCTTGCATATTACCGCACCAGATCATCGTCTCGATATTGGCACCGATGTAATTGGGCGCGCCGATATTATCGAAGAAATTGCACGAGTCTATGGCTATAACAATATTCCGATTACCACGATTGCGGATGCTTTGCCCCCGCAAATTGGGAATCCTGATTTAGACCGTGAAGAATTGGTGCGCGATTTGTTGGTTCAAGCAGGCTTGCAAGAAGTGATTAATTATCGCTTTACCACGCCAGCCCAAGAAGCCAAATTGACACCCAAGGGTGCACAATCAAGCTGGCCCCAACGCGATTATGTAGAAATTCTCAATCCGAGCAGTGTGGAACGCACCGCTTTCCGCCAAACACTTTTGGCCGGATTGCTCGAAAATGCTGAAGTGAATATGTATCACCAAGCCAGTGTGAAATTATTCGAAATTGGCAATGTCTACTATCGCGTGGAAGGCGGTTTGCCGGAAGAACCCCGTCGCTTAGGCGCACTACTCTTCGGTCAACGTGAAATTGAAAGCTGGATGGGTGGTGCGAACACCGAAAGCGTCGATTTCTATGATCTTAAGGGTGTGATTGAAAGCCTCTTACGCGGTTTGAGCATTGAAGCGCGTTCAGTGACCTATACGCCTGTCGAACATAACAGTTTCCATCCGGGGCGGGTGGCTGAAGTTTTGATCGGGAAGACTTCGATTGGTTATGTGGGCGAAGTGCATCCACTTGTCCGCGAAGCTTATGATTTAGGCCTTGATTTGAATGCACCCGTCATTGCGGCTGAACTTGATTTAGATGCGCTGATTCACTTCGCACCGCCGCGAGTGGTGGTTGAAGAAATCCCGACTCAACCCGCATCTTATCGGGACTTGGCCGTGGTTGTGCCAGCTAATACCCTCGCCAGTGAAGTTGAAGATGTAATTTGGCGCAGTGGGGGCAATTTGCTCCAAAAGGTCGAACTCTTCGATGTGTATACAGGCGGCTCGGTTGAAGAAGGACATCGCTCACTGGCTTATTCACTCGTCTTCCAATCAACGACCGAAACCTTGACGGATAAAGTCGTGAATAAGGTGCAACAAAAGATTGTGAAAGCGCTCGAAAAAGCAGGTGCTAAACTCCGCGCATAAATTGCGTTTACTAAATCCGTAAATGACAGAGTTGGGAAGGTTAATTTCTCAACTCTATTTTTGATTCTCGCCCGTAGAGAGATTTTATGAAATAATAATGCTACATGCGTGAATTTTGTAAAGGAGTTATTCGGTGGATACAGATCGAGTCGCAGGCTGTCTATTTGGCATG
>JBNLCD010000759.1:0-2384 GCA_050303635.1 Anaerolineae bacterium | reverse complement strand
ATACTTGCCATCTATGATCGCTCTCGATTTAGTTAAATTAATTTAAGGGCTGTTTGGCTAACCATTTGAGTTTTAGCCAATGATAGGCATCGGGTCGCGCCCAGCGATGATACTCACGCACACGGTGCAAAGCTTCTTCAGCGGAAATTTTCTCTAGCAAAATCAAGACTGCGCAACAAATTGTTACGGAGCGATTGAAACCCATTTCGCAATGCACCAAAACTTTTTGTTTAGCCCGCAAACGCTCAATCGTCCATTCGGCTTCAGTAACGATATCTTCCAGAATCATTCCCTGTTCAGCTTCACCGTACTGGCGCCAACGATCACAGGTTGGCATGTTTTTACCAGTGAGCCACGGATTTTTGATCTCACATAAATTTAAGACAGCCGCAACCGCCGGACGTTCGCTATTTTGGTTTTCTAGGCTACCCACAAAGAGCAAATCAGGATATTTCTCGCCATCCATATAAACGGGAATAGCATCGCCGCCATATTCTTTTTGATCTGCGGTATCCCAATACGCGATGCCTTCAGAAATCGGTGGTGGGGAAGACCAATTGCGTTCAATGCGCACGGGTTCAATTTCATCCGAGCGCTTTTCAACAGCAATTTGTAGGGCACATACAACCAAACGTGCATCCCATGAATTATGATAGAAAATGCACAGAGGTTCACGCTGAGGTGTGCCCCATCGACCCGCTGGTTTCTCCCAATAAACCACGCCCTGTAAATAGCGGCAATCATCCTCGGCTGGTACTTTGTCCAGATTCGCATATAACCCATCACGGAAACGCCAGCGAACCTCGGCAAATTTCAACTGATAGGGAACATTATGTCCCTGTAATATTTCAACCAGTTGACCATTTTTCAGCTCGATCTTAGGTTCATCCGTAAGTTCGAGCGCCAGATATTCCAAGATCAATTCGTGTGTATCTTCAGTTTTATGCTCAATAATTTGTTCAAGCTTGGCATTTTGCAGAGTCTGGCCCCCTGCAAAATCCAATATTTCCGCATTGGGTGAGGATTCGGGTTCTGACATAAGAATTTCCAATCATCCTTAGACGCTAAACAATTTCTGGATAACAGATCAATCATGGGACTGTCTTCTACAGACAGCCCCACTAGCATTAGAGGCGTGGATCGACTGGTTCACTTTCAAGAGCCAATACGCCAAATACACATTCATGCGTACGTCGAAGTGGCTCTTTACGAACAAATCTATCTAGGGCTTCAACACCCAGGGCAAATTCTCTATCCGCCAATGAGCTCTTACGTTTTAGTCCGCGTCGACGCAGTTGATCCAAATTTGATGTATATTCTGCACCATAAATGATACGTAAATATTCCCGTCCACGACATTTCAAAGCAGGTTGAAGCACTTGGCGACGTTCACCACGAGATATAAAGTCAAGAGGTTTAATCACCATGCCTTCACCGCCGTTTTCGGTTAAGTTTAGCCACCAATCAATTGCCTCTTGTTGCGAGTTTTCATTTGTTAAGTTGACCACTCGATAGTTGGTCACAAACAACAAGTCTGATTCTGCTTGGCAAATTTCAGCAATAGTTTCCATATGCCAGAGATGGGTTTTATCGGTATGAACCGTGCCTTCAGTCGCCAAAATGTGAAATGGTGCTAACCTAAAATCGTCAAGGTTTTGGACGGGCCAACAATACCGACGATAAGACGCGCGGTATAGATCGATTTGTTCCTGCCGCTTAGCGAATTTATCAATCAAATTTTGGACATCAAGGCCATGTGTTTGGGCATTTTCTAGAGTTGCTAAACTTTCAGCAATAGCCGCTTGGCCTGCCGTCCCAACTGCCGCATATTGATTTTTGAGCAAGCCTTGGGCTTTGGCCGACCATGGCATCAGTTCACAATCAAGCGCAATCCAATCAGTTTGCAGTTTGTCCCACATGTTAGCGCTTGTCATGGCTGATTGTAGGCGTTCAATAAATTGAGCTTCAATGGTTTCATCATCGAAAAATGGCCGACCCGTGCGCGTATAAATAACCCCAGATTTTTGGTCTTCCACCCCAAAGCGTTGGCGGGCATGTTCAACACTTTGGCAAACAATAACCACAGCCCGTGAACCCATATGCTTTTCTTCACATACAACTTGAGGCACACCATGACTACGATAGTAGGTAAATGCTTCAGCAGGATGTTCTAATAAATCATCCAATTGACTAGTACCCGAAGGAGCCATCGTGGGTGGTAAATAAATTAACCATTTTGGATTAATGGCAAACCGCCCCATAACATCTAATGCCGCTGTTGCATTTTCTTCGCGAATGGTGATATTCGGACGTAAGCGCGTATTGATAATACGCTTACCCAACACATCTTCAATATCCAAGACATCATCGTATTTTTGCTGAGC
>JBNLCD010000758.1:0-2385 GCA_050303635.1 Anaerolineae bacterium | reverse complement strand
CCCAGCAACCCAATGATTTTGTACGCATTGAAATTGAAAGTGCTCTTGAGCAGAAAAAGCTCGTTATCCCCGTCTTAGTCAAATCCGCAACCATGCCCGATTTCTCTGATTTGCCCGCTAGTATCGAACCTCTGCAATGGTTAAATTTGGCCCAAATTCGTCGGAGACCAGAACTGGTTGATGATTGTCGACGTTTGGCAGAGGGAATTCAACAATACTTCAATGGGCGGATCAGCTCATCTCAAGCGCGGAAGCCTACTTTCGCCTTACCTCAACCGTTTGAATGGGTCGAGATTCCGGCGGGACGAGTGACGTTAAGTAAATTAAGTAAAGGCGACTATCTAGACAAAGAAACAACCTTTGATGTGCCCGCTTTCCAAATAGCGAAATATCCCATCACCTATGCGCAATATGAGCTATTTGTCAACGGGGACGGCTATCAGAATCGCGACTATTGGACGCCAGCGGGTTGGGACTGGAAAGGTGATACAATCCGCCCCAAACATTGGCAAGATTCTAAATGGCATATCCCCAATCATCCGGTAATCGGCGTGACGTGGTACGAATCCTATGCCTTTACCCAATGGCTTGCGGCACAGACGGGTGCTAAAATAACCCTGCCAACTGACCAACAATGGCAACGGGCGGCGCAAGGCGATACGAATTGGCAATATCCGTGGGGCGACGCGTTTGATTCGGCGCGTTGTAATACAGCTGAGGCTGGGATTGGCAAAACGACCCCCGTCACCCAATATCCGAATGGCGCAAGTCCGTTTGGGGTTCTCGATATGAGCGGGAATGTATGGGAATGGTGTTTGGCTAAATATAGCACTAATAGTCGTGTGTGGCGGGGCGGGGATTGGTTCCGCCTTTCAAACGACGCTCGTATATCGATTCGCAACGCCAATACTCAAGGCTACAGGGGCTACAATGCCGGGTTTCGGGTGGTGCGTGTGTCTCCCATCTAAACGGTGGCATACGCACACGCCACCCCACTATCATCCGAATTAATTTCTTGCCTCGCTGACAATTGCAAGTCAAATGAACTTTGGCGAAATAATTTAACGACATGCGATAATTTTCGCCACTGGTAGGGAAAAATCTGTGTATTTTTCCGTTAGGAAACACAATTAAACTTGTTTCAGAATAAATTATCAATCACCGAAGGATCAGTGGCAATCACGGCGATAACTGCCGCAATAACACCAAGCAATGTGCCGCCAACGGTAATGAATAAACAGCGTTGGAGCCACCATCGGCGACGTTGTCGTTTTTGTGCGTTGAGTAAAACATTTTGGTTCATTTCAGCGGTGTGCCGAATAGGGGCTTGGGCCGCAGGCATTTGCCCCGTGTTAGGAAATTGCGGGAATTGGCCGGAATATTGGAGTTGGAGCACCGCATCTTGCATTTGACGCGCCACAACATGATTTGGATCTAGCAGGAGCGCTTGGTAGATGCAATTTTGGTATTCATGGACATCCGTTGTGACATGGGCTAGCCATAACCACACATCAGCATTCACAGGTTCGCGTTGCACAGATTCCCGTAAATAGGCCAATGCCTCCGCTTTACGCTGATTTTGGGCTAATTGAATACCTTGCAATGCATTACTCAGGGGATTTTGCGCCACTGAAATTCTTCCTCACCACGTTATCGGCTCCTGTGTGTAATTGAACCGTGTCCGCCAGAGATTGTCAAGTCATTTGGGGTACAAAAAAAGCGAGCTTAGCGCCCGCTTTTCAATTTCATCAGTTTATGCTTTACAAACCACTCGGTACCGCATCATTGGGCAAGTCGGTGGGGGTCATATCCAGCCCTTCTATTTCTGTACCTTCTTCAGTGGCAGTTGGCTCGACCGTTGGACGTTCCGTCGGCGAGAAAAGATCCGGGATGGAAATATCATAATCGTAGTGTGGCAAAATACCCCAATCTTGCGGAGGCCAATAACGTACCCAAGCCTTACCCACAATTTGGCTCTTATTCACACTGCCAAAATCATGACTATCTTGACTAGCGTTCCGATTGTCGCCGAGAACAAAATATTGATCTTCAGAAACTGTACAATCAGAATCAATACACTCTAGCTGGTTGAGCATTTTGATTTCATAGTCTGAGGCAAGTGGTTTACCATTAATGGTAATATGGCCATCAACGCGTAAAATCCGATCACCTTCTTTGGGAATATACCAACCGCGTTCCCGACAGGTTACCGAACGACACAGACTTTCAATATAGGGCTCATTTAGGACTTCACCATTCACGAAAATTTGGCCTTCTTCCATCGAAATATAATCGCCGGGCAAGCCAATAATCCGCTTAATAAAGTCACGGCCTGTTTCTTCGTCATAATGGAAGACAATCACATCACCGCGTTCAGGTTCACCC
>JBNLCD010000757.1:0-2385 GCA_050303635.1 Anaerolineae bacterium | reverse complement strand
ATGTCGCGTAATATTTGGCTAAACTCGCAAAATCGTCATGCTGATAGGCTTGATTGTCGGCAATGGCGCGTAAACTATCTTGGGAGACATAGCCCATTGCCAAGATGATAATCAGACTGCCGCTCAAAGCTTGCCAACGCGTTTGGTTCACAATTCCAGCCACAATAACAAGCAAGGTTAAGGGCACACTCGCCACAAAATAGCGTTGATGAAAATCAATATGGGCGGTAATAATCAAAACGGCACTCAGGAATGGGACCAAAATCACATGTGAAGCCAAAAGCCACGTGCGATAGGTGCGTTGCCGAATAATCAGCAAAATTAAGGCACCGATAAAGATCATTCCTAGGCCATCAATGAACAGTGTGTTATCCGCCGCTTGGAGTTGAGGCAAAACTGGCAGAAAATAACCGCGCCAAATATCGAGAGCAAGATCTATGCCCAATGATGGCGTTGAATTTAAGGGAGTCCCCGACGGTGATTGGGTTGAAAGCCACGGCAAATATGAGGTAACAAGCAAAGCCTGCGTAAATGCCCAATTAATCATACGTGACCAATCGCGCCGATAGAGCCAGACCATACCCACACTAATATTGATCCACACAACCAAAATCACTACGAGATTATGGGTATAAATTCCTAAAAATTCAGCGATGAATAGACTGAGCCATGTTATGCGCGGGATTTTTTGATCAGTGTATTTGAGCAGATGATCCGCTAACACTAAAAAGATCAGGGCAAAAAGTGGCACGGCTACATAAGCGCGGACTTCTTGCGCATATTCCCACATGAGTGGCGACAATGCAACCAATGTCCCTGCTGTGAAACCTGCTACTTGCCCATACCATCGTTGGGCAATCTTGATAACAAATGCAATAGTGAGCATATCTAATAGAACAGAAGCATAGCGCAGGACAAATGGAGTTTCACCCATGCCCAGCTTCCACAACCCATACAAGTAAGTGTAATAACCGTAGGGCGTGTTATCGTCGGGGGTGGCGTATGGGGAATACATTGCCCGTATAGACCAACCTTCGTCATGCCAGATTGATTCGACTTCTAAGCGCCAGACTCGCAGGGCAAACCCGCCAATCAGAACCGCGCATATCAGTAAAATCCAGAGCCAACGTTGGTTGATTTTCATTGAAATCCCTTATTTCATCGACATTATTGCTACCTTTTTTGCAAAAAAGGTAACACCAAAAAACTTTATAAAAGTTTTGATTATGTTTAACGGACAACACCCACCCGGCGGAGTTCGAACAGAATCAATTCTTCCCAAGCCATGCTGGTATCAACGCTGATAAAGTGTATACCCCGCCGCATGCAAAAATCCCCAATTTCTTCACGCCAACTTTGCAAACGTTCGAGATATAGCTTATGCATACCCTCATCAACGGTGACTTCTTGGGGAAGACCTGTTTCAACGTCCATGAGACGTAAATCCCCTTCGAGGATAGGATTTACTTCATCCGGCGAGAGGACTTGAATCACGGCAACTTCAAAGCCACGCGCTTGGAGCGCGCTTAAACCTTCTTTGTAGTTTTCTGTCATCATATCTGAGAGCACAATACAGAGACCCGGACGATTTGAACGCATGGCATAATCACGCAAAGCGATATCCAATGGAATTTGGCCACGGGTATAAAAGCGTTCGAGTTCATTGAGCATCGGCAAGGCATAGGCCCGTCCGCGATGGGGACCCCATTGCAGTCGACGGTCTCTTTGCAGACCACTAATGCGCACATAATCGCCGCTGGTGAGTGAGAGATAGGCTAAACCTGCCATGACCCGCATTGCCCAGACAAATTTATGGTGATCGCGGATGTCTTCGCGCGGCCAATCCATGCTAGCTGAGGTGTCTATGAGAAAATGAACCGCTAAATCTTCTTCTTCTTCGAGGAGTTTGATGAAGGGACGTTCAAAACGGGCATAGATATTCCAGTCGACACGGCGTAAGTCGTCACCTTTGACATAATCGCGATAGTCCGCAAATTCAATACTTGTTCCGCGTCGTGTGGAGCGGCGTTCGCCTTTAATGGCACCTGCCCGAACTTGGCTCGCCACGAGTGTCAACTGTTCAAATTTGCGTAAGGTGGCGGGGTCGAAAATTCGGTTTTGATTTTGTTGCATCATCATCTCTCTCTACTCAGCTTTTATACACGCTGTTTAGTGAATAATCTTCCCCCCAGAAGTTTTTCTTATGAAAGAGGCGGATACACAGTGGTTCCGCCCCATTATTTCGAATTACATGCCTATGTACTATTTATTGAACATCTTGACTCGGAAGATAGTGGGCTGCGCGGGCAGATTTCCGAGCTCGTGGACATGCTTTGTCGGCACGATCACGAGCTCTTCGCTCACCTTGCCGAACTGCACATCCAC
>JBNLCD010000756.1:0-2397 GCA_050303635.1 Anaerolineae bacterium | reverse complement strand
AGTCGTACAGTATACTCACACCTATCGTCAATATTATCCTGACAGTGTAATGGGGTATATATGGTTAGCAAGAGCTCGTGCAGGCGAAGGCAATACTGAACAAGCACTTTTTCTTCTCAATAGCGTATTAGAATTAGAAAATCTATCCAACATTGAACAAGAAATGATTCAAGAAGAAATAGCTTTATTGATTACAGATTAAAAAGAGTACTAAAAATCTGTAGTCAATCGAAATTACTTGGATTAACCTATAAAAAACAGACAGGTCAGCGAGACCTGTCTGTTTCTATCATGCTAAATTATATTCTACTTACAGTTTATTCGCCGCCGGGTGTAATTTCAACTTCAGCGGGTTCCCAATCGAGACCATAAACATCCAAATCAGGATAATCTTCGAGCAAGCTATCCACAGCTTGTTGGGCCAAATCACTGCGCCATGCACCTTCGTCCATTTCACTTTCAATAACGCCATAAGTGAGGGCGATTTCAGCGGTTTGGGCAATCAATTCAGGATCAGCGACGCCGATACCATTCGGGGCTGGCCAGATGAGCTTGTTAACTTCGTTCATCATCCAACGTTGGTGACCTTCACCCAAAGCCGAACCTTCAGCCAAAACATAATCAACGCAATCATCAGCGTTATCGCGGCAATAAATCCAACCACGGAAGCTCGCCTTTAAGAAAGCAACGGCAATTTCTTCATTACCTTCTTCAGCCAACCAATCTTCGTTCACATAGATTTCGTCTTCAAGCATGGCGGTGCCGACTTCGTTGAGGTCAATGACGTTCAAATCGTCAAGCGTGTAAACCAAATTGCCATCTTCATCGGTATATTCGAGCACTTGGGCCATTTCGTTGTAAGTCATGGCGGCGGCGGCATCGAGTTCACCATCAAGGAAAGCAACCATATCGAAGGATTGGGCAATGATGTTCACATCATTCGGGTCTTCGGGATCAAGATCATTGGCGACCAACGCGGCGAACAAGGGCAATTCGTTTCCAAGGAACCAAACACCGACGTCCATACCTTCAAGGTCTTCAATGCTTTCAATGCCACTGTCAGCAAATGCGATTTCGCGCATACCACTGCGTTGATAAACTTGGGCAATATTTACCGGACCACTGCCTTCGCCCATGATAATTTGTTCACGGGCGGCTAAGTGACTACCCATCCAGTCGATACCAAATTCGGCACCACCGGCGGCAATAACTTGTTGCGGAGAAATATCCGGACCACCCGGAATAATGGTCACATCGAGACCTTCTTCTTCATAGTAGCCTTGTTCTAATGCGGCGTAATAACCCGCAAACTGTGCTTGGGTTACCCATTTCAATTGAATACTAACCGGGACAAGGTCATCTTGGGCGGCGACAACTGGTGCATTATCAGCGGGTTGGCTCGGCAACATACTGATCACCAACAAAGCAATTAACGAGACGACAATCAAGCGTGAAAAAAGTTTCATCTAGCTATCTCCTCAATACATCTATTAAATTTGTTTTTTACTTACGCAATGACTTCCAAATTATTCGGAATCATCACGGAAAGCACTATACCAAGGCATGGCATTGCGTTCTAACACTGAGATAAACAGGAAGAACCCAATTCCCAGCACAGAGGCCACAATAATGGCCGACCAAGACTCCGACATCCGTAACAGGCCAGCGGAGTTTTTAATGCGGAAGCCCAGCGCACTCGCGGGCGTTCCTCCAAAGAATTCAGCCACAATTGCGCCAATCATAGCTAAAGTTGCCGCTAATTTAAGCGAGCTAAAAATATAGGGGAGCGCATTTGGTAATCGCAAGAACCGGAAAATCTCAAATTCAGTCGCCGCATAGGACGTCATCAATTCCAATTCACGTTCATCTACCGAGGTTAACCCCTGCACGGTACTAATCATGGTGGGGAAGAAACATAACACGGCGATAATCGCGACTTTCGATTCGGGACTGGTTAAACCGAACCATGCATTAAAAATTGGCGCAAAGGCAATAATTGGCACCGCGTTGGCCGCAATCGCCAATGGCAAAATTGCTTTACTGAAGCGAATAAAGCGCGCCGAGATAACCCCGACTGCCATCCCCGCGCCACAGCCAACAATAAAGCCGTCTAGCGCATTTTTGATCGTGAACCAACTCCCCGCAATCAGACCGGGATAGATTTCTTTAAATTCTTCCCAGATCGCGCTTGGTCTCGGCAAGAGAAATTCTTTGATGCCTAAATATTTAAGCCCATATTCCCAACCAAGGAGCATCAAAATGGCCACAACCACGGCGGAGAAGTTATCGATAATCACACTCAAATAGAGCATGAGGCGTTCCCACGGCGACCAAAAATAAAAAATCGAGACAAAGCACACACCGGCTAACAAAGCGGCCCAATCGGTGATTTTTAAG
>JBNLCD010000755.1:0-2400 GCA_050303635.1 Anaerolineae bacterium | reverse complement strand
GTTTTGTCATGTTCCTTGGTGACAATGTGATTGAAGGCGGTATCAGTGAATTGATTCGCGATTTTGATCAGCATCCAGAATGGAATAGTCAAATTGTATTGACACGGGTGGAAGAACCACAACATTATGGAGTGGCTAAGCTCAAAAATAACGGGCAAATTGAGTATCTTGTAGAAAAGCCGAAAGACCCGCCGTCAAATCTGGCGCTCGTGGGCATTTATATGTTTGATAAACATATTTTTGAAGCGACGGATGCCATTCAACCTTCTAAGCGTGGTGAACTCGAAATTACGGATGCCATCCAATGGCTCACGGAAAACGGCTATGTTGTTTTCCCGCATGTCCATGAAGGCTGGTGGATTGATACGGGGAAAGCCCGTGACATGTTAGATGCCAATAGCCGCGTTCTCGAAGAATTAGAACCGCAGATTTTGGGTGAAGTTGATGATGCTTCCGAAGTTGATTTCCGTGTGACAATTGAAGAAGGCGCACAAGTTTTCAATAGCGTGATTCGCGGGCCAGCCATTATTGGCAAGAATTCGATCATCCGCAATAGTTATATTGGGCCGTTTACCAGCATTTATCACCATGTCGAAATTGATGATGTTGAAATCGAGCGTTCAATTGTGCTCGAACATAGCAAAATTCGTCGTATTAGTGCCCGTATTCAAGATAGTTTGATTGGCCGTTATGCTGATGTGGATATGACGGATCAAAAACCATTAGCGATTAAAATAGCTTTGGGTGATTATAGCCGGGTTCGCTTGCCCCAAAAATAAGCAAGTCGATTAACTGTGAAAACAAGCAATTAAAGCAACAATAAGCAATGAAGGATAACCAATGAAAAATATTCTCGTAACCGGCGGGGCTGGCTTTATCGGAAGCGCATTTGTGCGGATGATGGTTAACAAATACCCCGATTACAATATCATTGTGCTCGACAAACTCACCTACGCGGGTAATTTGGATAATCTCTTAGTTGTCGATGATGAGCCCAATTACAAATTTGAAAAAGGTGATATCGCCCACGAAGAAACAGTTTCACGCGTTCTCAAAGAACATAATATTGATACTGTGGTCAATTTTGCCGCAGAATCCCACGTGGATCGCAGTATTCTGGACCCCCACGCCTTTATCCATACGGATGTAGTCGGGGTTTATATTCTGCTGGAAGCTTGCCGTAAAGTGGGCATTCAACGCTTCCATCATGTTTCTACTGATGAAGTGTATGGCAGTATTCCTGAAGGTTTTTTCAAAGAGGGTGACCCTCTTGAACCCAATAGCCCTTACTCAGCCAGTAAAGCAGGTGGGGAAATGATGATTCGGGCGTATCAAGTGACTTATGGCATGCACACCACCATCACACGTGGAAGCAACACCTTTGGCCCTTATCAATACCCTGAAAAGATTGCACCATTCTTCATTACCGAAGCCCTTGATGATCGCAATTTACCACTCTATGGTGATGGGATGCAAGTGCGAGATTGGCTTTATGTTGATGACCACGCCGCCTGTATTGATCTGATCTTACACAAGGGTGCACCCGGTGAAATCTATAACATCGGGGGCGAACATGAAATGCACAATATCGATGTGACCCACTTCATTTTGGATACCTTAGGTAAGCCCCATTCCTTGATTAAATATGTGGAAGATCGCCCCGGTCATGACCGCCGCTATGCGTTGACCAACGATAAGTTGCGACAAGATTTTGGATGGAGTCCGGACACAAAATTTGAAACCGCCATGCAAGAAACGATACAATGGTATATAGATAATGAATGGTGGTGGCGCAAAATTAAGACAGGCGAGTATCTCGAATTCTATAAACGTCAATACGGGGACCGTCTGGCCAACGCCGAATAAATCGTCCGAAATGAACCTAATGCCATGTCCGGCATTAGACTCAATAGAGACCCACATCAAGGAAAACATGCATGCTGGCTACCGCGCTTCTACGGAAGATATTGACCAAACAGTTCTGGAAAGATATTGAAGATGGCTTTACAGAACGTTTTCGTGCCATAGGTAAAGCCCTCGATGTCCCGACGGCTGGCTTATTTATGCGAGTTTGGCATTCGATTGAACGCTTTGCCAAGTACGGCCCGCATGAAGCCGCCGCGTTGTCTTACTATGCATTGTTTTCCTTGTTTCCTTTGGTTTTGCTGATTATTGTTTTCAGTACGTCGTTTTTGGATGGCGCTGAAACCCGCGAAAGTATGGCGGATGTTATCTCTTTATTTTTCCCCGGCGACACGGCCCAAATTTTGACCGATGCGGTTGAATCGACGCAAGCCAGTCGTAGCTCCGTGACAATTTTCTCATTTGTATTGCTCGGTTGGTCGTCATCAAGTTTATTTGGCAATCTCGAAAAAGTCTTGAATTTAACATTTGGCTTGG
>JBNLCD010000754.1:0-2380 GCA_050303635.1 Anaerolineae bacterium | reverse complement strand
TGTTGACTTTTTCACAGCGTTAGGAAATTATCTTCCCACGCAAATCCAAATCGTTATCAACGGGCGGAATTTAACACGGCAACCGTGGATTCAACTCGTTGAACAAGAAGTGGCAGGAATCATCGGCGAAAATAGTCTTGTTGGTGATGGTTCATTATTTGAAGTAGATAGCAACACCGGAGTCATTGAATTCTTTGCACTTAGCGGTGAAACAAGAGTTATTAGTGACGGCTTCCAAGTTCATACTTGGGACGGTGCATTACCTCGTAATCTTTGCTATTACTTCATAGAAAATGAAAGAGTAACAAGACAACAGATATTCCAAACCTTCTGGCCGCATTTAGGCGTTAAAGAAGCGACGAATGTATTTCATGTAACCAAACGCAAAATCAGTGAAAAATTGGGTTACGACATCACAACTTATAGTGGTGGTTTCTACGTTCCTGCGAATGATGTTAAGATCTACTATGATGCCCGCGAGTTAGAACAAACGTATGATGAAGCTCTCCGTGCGCCAAATTTAGCAACTGCTAATAAATGGGCGAGAATTGTTGAGCTCTACCGCAGACCATATCTCCTTGAAGTAGATATGGCGTGGGCAGATGCTAAGCGCGAAAAACTCAGTGACTATTACGTCCAAGCTCTGCTTGAACTTGGTAGATTCTTTGAAGGCAGTCAGAAATATGACTTTGCCTTAAATTACTACTTGCGCGCAGTCGCTGAAAAACCGGAACGTGAAGATGTTCATCGCAATGTGATGAGTATCTATAACGAACTTGGTGATGTTGATGCTGTTGTGAATCAATATAAAATTCTAGAACGAGCATTGAAGTCATCACTTAACATCAAGCCATCTCAAGCAACGCAAACATTCTATCGTGAAATCACGGGCAAGAACTAACCATCATGGGTTCTTGTTTCAGACAAATAAGAAGACGCTTCAATTGAAGCGTCTTTTTGATTCCAATCTCTAACATTTATGGAGCTACTCTAGAAAGTCTGGTGGCTCACTTTCAAAGAACAAACTCCACCACAAATGCCAGTTTTCTTCTTGCGAAGTCGTTACCGAGGGCGATGTATCAACTGGCTCACCGACAGGTGCGAGAGGCACAGGCGTCGGTGTGATCAAACCGGGCACCGGAATAACCAATCTTTCACCGGGACGGACCAATTTTCCATCGCGATGTGCCCAATCTTCCACAGCGGCATTACTTTCTGAGTAAGCTAATTCAGTATTGAGTTCGGCATTTACCGTCAATTCAATATCAATCGTTGCTTGAATTTGTTGACGGACATCTTCAATTTGCTGACCACGCCGGATACGCGCACTGAAGTTAATGGCCAACAATAGCCCAATGGCTAAGATCGACACAAAGACAATCTGCAAACTTGAAATTTGTTGACGACGTTCGCGTCGACGTTGTTGGCGCTGTTCTTTAAAATCACCATACATAGTGTTCAATGTCCATCAAATTGTGATAACCCGTTTCAATGTACGTGACTCATTTAGAGTTGTCAAGCGGTTAGCTACAATAATCCATGATGTACAGTTATTAGCAAACTCTCATCTAATTTGGACAACCCTATCCACTCATAATTCGTAATATTCGTGAATGTAATACGAGTTAAGGAAGGATAAGTTTGGCATGGTTAAGCGAGATTATATTGAAGCAGGCACTATTCTAAAATATACACTGCCGACGGTTGCCCGCGAGTCCTTAAAGGAATGGGCCGATTTAGTTAAAGAAGATACCGATCATTGGGGTAGTAACAAACCTTATCCAGGCTTACACGACTTTACCGCTATCGAAGCCCTAACGCCATCATTACGCCACTATACCACTGAAGTTAGTCAACATGCCGTTGAAAAACAGTTGGTGGGTGTGTATGTGGCGGTTTTGCTCAAACCCGGCATGGGGTTTCGCCTCGCCAACACTTATCTGACACGTGAATTAAGTCGTATTGACAAAAACATCCATTTTCAAGCATTTCGAAATTCTGCGAATGCCATTTTGTGGTTAAAGGAAATGATGCTAACTCATTCATCCGAATCACCATCCTAAACCACACGTCATTTCTTCAATTAAATCAAATATCAGAAAGACACGTTATTGAGAGCGTGTCTTTTTTTATGTAAATCGATCGATTATGAACAATTATAAAATCGCTTCAAATGTCCCGATTTCTCTTTAAACGGTGCTATTAGTTATATTACACTAAGTTTGTTTTCCGTTTATATTGTAAAGAAAGTAGGTTCAATCATGTACGTGGTGTATATCCTCGGCATGATTACCTTATATCAGCGCGGCATTATGAGGTCGTAAGTAAACAAAAAGGGTGGTTCACAGCCACCCTCGTATAGTAAAAGAGAAAGAAGGTA
>JBNLCD010000753.1:0-2401 GCA_050303635.1 Anaerolineae bacterium | reverse complement strand
TCAAGCGTTTCCATGTGGACCGCTACAACTTTCGCGTTGGGTTGCGCTTTACACACTTCCACGGTTTGCTGATCGTCCATCACAATTAAAACCGGATCATCAGCCCACACCGCGCCGCATGAATGAGTCACAATAATATCGGGTTGCACCGTTTCGATGATTTGCGCAATTTCAGCATACCAAATCGTGTCACCCGCCCAATAGACAGTAGGTTCACCCTCAGTCTTAAGCACAAAACCGGAGACTTTGCCCATAATATTTAAAACATCACCACTGCCATGATGACCATTTGTGCGCTGAATAGTCATCCCTTGCCATTCAATTTCATCTTCAATCACGGTCACATTCGTAAAGCCTTTAGATTGAATACGTTCATCATTGGTGGGTTGGCAAAATAGAGGGATATCTTTTGGCAAGAGTTCTTGGGCGACCTTATCAAAATGATCGGTATGGAGATGCGAAACGATAACCAGTTCAATATCTTGAATAGTTTGGGTTGGGTCTTCTGGTAAATCTACCATCGGATTTTCCGAAACACCACGGAATGAGGGTAAACTGTGTTTCTCGGCAAAATAGGGGTCAATCAAAATAAGATGGCCACCATAATTCAGGCGTAAAGTGGCATTGCGAATGAGTTGCAGTTCCATAATATTTTATCCTGTCATAAATATAGAATTATTCAGGTTTAATGGCATCAATGATAAGAGAAATAAAGCCGAATTGACCATCTTGATTGCGATGATCATGGCGCAAAGACCGATAAATGAATCCTTCTGCTGGATTCCACTGATTATAGTGAAAACGGCCATTCTCGTCACAATATTCGAGTAAATCAACCTCAAAACCGGCTTGCGTAAAAACTTCGGTGAACAGCTTATAGTCATAGACAATTTTATGATCGTACGCCGGATGATCGGGCGGCACATCCCCACGTGCCATAATTTGATACGCTTCATTAGGGAAGTTGGCGTCCGGTACAGCACAACGCAAATAACCACCGGGTTTGAGGGCTTCGTAACAATGACGAGCGGCTTGCTTGGCTTCTGCTAAGGTTAAATGTTCCCACACATGTTCACATAAAAACGCATCGACTGGACGCTGACTAAAGCTTTGCACCCAATCATCGTGATTGAGTAAATCAAGTTGTTCTTGCTGGGTTGCAATCCAGCCTGCGTAAGATTGTTCACCTGCGCCGATAATAATTTTGAGCGGTTCATTGGTGGGGATATGGGCAATATCTAGCATCTTGGGGTCCTATAAAAAATAAGGGGCAAAACCATGCCGATTTTGCCCCTCGAATATCTAGTCTAACTGTTTTATATAATCGCCTTTTCGGTATAGATGCCGAAAACTTCACGCATCACGTCAACGGTTTCGCCGAGCGTGACATAGGCATTTGCACAGTCAATCAGATAGGGCATGACATTCTTGTCGGTTTCGCAAGCATCACGCAAAGCAGTGATGGCTTCTTGCACCTTATCATTGTCGCGTTCAAGGCGTAATTGTTCGAGGCGCGCCACTTGCTTTTCATGACCTTTGGGATCCATTTCCAAAATCGGGATTTGCATCGGTGTTTTATCGTTATAGCGATTTACACCCACAATCACGCGTTCATCGCGGGTTAATTCTTGGGAGTGTTGGAAAGCCGCATCCGCAATTTCTTGTTGGATGAAACCTGCTTCAATTGCTGGAATTAAACCGCCCATTTCATCAATTTGGCGGAAATATTCATAGGCTTCGGCTTCCATATCATTGGTGAGTTTTTCAATGAAGTAGGAACCACCAAGCGGGTCAATCGTGTTGGTGACACCCGTTTCATGGGCAATGATTTGTTGGGTCCGGAGTGCAATCCGTACCGCATGTTCGGAGGGTAAGGCCAATGCTTCGTCCATGCTATTGGTATGCAGTGATTGCGTTCCACCGATTACTGCCGCCAAAGCTTGAATGGCGACACGGGCGATATTGATTTCGGGTTGTTGGGCGGTCAAGGAAACACCAGCGGTTTGGGAGTGGAAACGGAGCAACCATGAGCGCGGATTCTTCGCACCAAAGGTTTCCTTCATTTCACGGGCCCAAATACGGCGGGCGGCGCGCATCTTGGCAATCTCTTCGAAGAAGTCGTTATGAACATTGAAGAAGTAGCTAATACGTGGCGCAAATTCATCGATATCCAGACCGCGTTCGATGGCCCAACGAGTATATTCGAGGCCATCAGCCAAGGTAAAGGCTAATTCTTGGGCGGCGGTGCTCCCGGCTTCGCGAATATGATAACCACTCACACTGATGGTATTCCAGAGCGGCATTTCGCGCGTACCAAATTCAATGGTATCTGTCACGAGGCGCATGGAGGGATGTGGTGGGAAAATATATTCTTTTTGCGCGGTAAATTCTTTGAGAATAT
>JBNLCD010000752.1:0-2402 GCA_050303635.1 Anaerolineae bacterium | reverse complement strand
GGATTGCTAACTTCGCCATTTTCAGGATGACGTTCGAGCGCTTCATCATCAGCCCGTTCACCAAAAATTGGATGGTCGGCGGTTGGTTCAACGAGTTCAACACGGTCGGCGCGATAGAGGAAACCTTGAGAAATACCCCGTTCATCAGCGCTATTGCGATCGATAGCGGTCATATAAACCACTTCACCATCGCTCAAAAAGTCAATTTCAGCGGCCACATCTTGCAAAACATCGGGATAGCCATCGGCGTTATCAACTTCGTCTGAACAGGTGCCATACCATTGACCACCTTCGACACAGACGTCTTGATCTTCAATTTCTTGGAAACCAATCACGTCTGGGGCTTGCATCCCATACAAAATTTGCTGGGCAATTTTGGTGATACGCGTTTGATAGATTTCAACGGACAGCGGAACATAGTTCAATCTCAAGTCACCGGGTGTATCTTCACGATCAAATGGATCGTTATAGAAATCATAGAGATTCTCAACATTGCTTGTTGCAACCGAAAATTGGGTAGTCCGATCCGGGGCGACCAATGCATTATTATGCTCTGGTTCGTTTTCGCGGACCAATTCGGGCTCAACATCAATCATCATGGTATAACGTTCATAAGCATAGATAATATTGCCCGTGAGCTCAGTTGCAAACACATCAAATGAATTATAAATCGGCAAATTCACATTGTAGTCATCGGCTTGGGCTTTCAAGATATTGCCTTCGATGGAAATGCGATAAAGATTATCGGGATCAATACCATCATCCAGCGGAT
Source organism: Anaerolineae bacterium (assembly GCA_050303635.1). Lineage (GTDB taxonomy): Bacteria > Chloroflexota > Anaerolineae > Aggregatilineales > J027 > JAKEEQ01. Next base: position 1,630 of record JBNLCD010000752.1, on the reverse strand, counting down.
GAATATCGCGGAAGACGCGGCGTGCATAGGCACTTTCACGTAATGCAATTGGATGATCGGCTCGCACGACATAAGCTTCGGTATCGTTGCTGGACGTATAGAGATGCGCAGGTGAAACAACCATAGCGCCGGCTGGAACTATGACGCGCATTCCTTCGATGCGTTCGTACATGCGGTAAATTTCTGCGGGTGTGCCTTGCGGATTCAATTCAACCGCTGGAATCGCGGCATCAATATCGTCAATATGACCGTCGAGACTGACAAATTCAGCGTCGCGTAGACGTGTGAAGTCGTACCATTCTTCAACTTTAGCAGTGATGGTGATTTCATCACCAATCGCCACTTCATAATCACCAATGGCGGCGGTGGCTCCCGTCACAACTTGAATACCGTCGGAGGTTAGTGGGTCACCATCACTATTTTCGGGTGTTTCTTGCATAAAGAAAGCATAAACTTTACGGCTACTATTATCAATCATGATACGGTTGGTCACTACACCAGACACCTGAACACGATCTTTGTTATATTCGGATTTATAGGTATTGGCGTTTTCCATATCATCACCAATCACACCTTGTACTTCGCCAATATGCAATTGGGGAATTTCATCATCTTGGGCTGGGGGGTTCGCCAAACTTACGGGTAAAGGCACCAACGCCATTAAAATTAAGAACAAGAAAAAAGAACGAAGCGTAAACCGCATGAAAATCTCCTTGTATGAAACGAATATTTATTCGGGTTAGCTTGCGGAGTGATTATAGCATCATGTCGTTAATTTCAGGATTGTCGGTTTGCTTAGAAAATATATCCGCAATTCTGGATAATTTTGGGTAAGATTGAAGATAGGCTGTAGAAAATAATACGATATTGGAAAATATTTGATGCTAATTTCTGAACATACTACTGAGTTACTCGATCTCAGTCACCAACTTAAAAACATTCTAGGCCAAGAGAACGTTGCTTTTGACAAGACCACACGTTTACTCTACGCCACCGATGCTAGCAATTACCAAATCGTACCGCATGGCGTCGTTTTTCCTCGTCAGGCGGATGATGTAAGCGCCATTCATGAAATTGTTTCGCGCCACAAAATTCCAATTTTGCCACGGGGCGCGGCAACAAGTTTAGCTGGACAAACCGTGGGGCGGGCACTGGTGCTTGATTTCACCCGACACATGCGGCGTGTCACATCGATCAATGCTGAAACTCAAACTGTGCAGGTCGAACCGGGTATGGTTCTTGGTCAACTTAATCGTCAATTAGCAGATTTAGGGTTGATGTTTGGCCCTGACCCGGCGAGTATCAATCGCGCTACAGTCGGCGGCTGTTTAGGTAACAATGCGAGCGGCACACATAGCATTTTGTATCGCATGACAGCGGATCATGTGAACTGGGTCGATGTTGTCCTTGCCAATGGTGAAAAACTGCGACTCGGCAATCAAAAATATGGACGTAATTCAGCAACCACCGAAACAATTCGTCAGAAAATTGCCGAACTCATCACCCACCATGCGGATGAAATCCAAAAACGTTATCCCAAAACATGGCGTACCGTCGCGGGTTATGCCCTCAATAAATTAGACGTGAAGGATATTGATCTCGCGCAACTAATTGTTGGCTCCGAAGGCAC
>JBNLCD010000751.1:0-2412 GCA_050303635.1 Anaerolineae bacterium | reverse complement strand
CGATGCTCAAACTCAAATTGAAGGCGGGGATTATGCTTCGGCCCAGGCTACACTTGAAACGGTTCTAGCCGAACTGGCAAATTGTGGCTCAGATGAAGTGGTTGGTTCACCGGAAGAAACAGCGCAAGCATTTATCGAGACACTCGTTGCTGAGGGACTGAGTGATAATTTGTGGATGATGGTCTGTGAAGCTAGCCAAGAAGATGTGACGACAGCCGTTGATACCTATATCTCAACTTATCATACCAGTACCAGTGTTGATGTTGCCGGCATCACCTATACTGTTGCCAACGATAAGGGCACTTCCGCGACGGTAAGTTTAGGAGGAAGCGCCGCCGGACGCCATATGAGCGAGACGTTTACACTTGAACCAGATACATTTTATGCAGGCAGTGAGTTACCCCTCGTTGTAGTCGATGGAAAATGGGTCATTTGCACAGTGATGCCGACCGAAGATACGCTGGATATGAGTGGTGATGTTGAGGTCGAAGGTTCCCCCGAAGAAACCGTCAACGCCTTCATTGTCGCGCTGATGGATGGTGATATGGAAACCTTGTGGCCATTGGTTTGTGAAGCCAGCCAAGAAGACGTCACCACAGCCATTTCGGCCTATCATCGGCATTCATTGGATGACGCCATCTTCTATTACAGTAATGCCGGATTTGATACGAGTGGCTTAATCGTTGAGGTAACCCATGAAACAGCAACTACCGCCGAAGTAAGTCTGAGCGGCACAGTTGATGGCCGACACATGAGTGAAACCTTTTCGCTAGACGCTGATAATGTTTACCAAGGTTCCACGATTAATTTGCAAGTTCAAGCCGGACAGTGGTTGGTTTGTAATCCATAAGCCATCATCTTCAACAAATATCTAGAGATTAATCTCGGCTGAGACTAAAATTTAGTCTCAGCCGATTAGTTGACAAGGTATAACCACTCTGGTAACGCGGTGAAGTAACGTGGGATTGACCAATCGATTACCAACAAGTTTATGATTTGACAGGCAAAATGGGAAACTGCACATCTAAAACAATATGGGCATCCATGTCCCATTGGTCAATTTCAATATAATACTCTCGATTTGGGCCGACAATCTGAAACCCATTGGGCGCAATCCACTTGCATAGCGCATGGTAAGCTTCGTAAGAGCCACCTAAAGTTCCAGTATATAAAGTAGATGCAACCATATCCAAGCTTTCGAGCGGACGTGTTTCGAGAATAATGTCCTTGGTGACTTGCACACTTTCAGCTAAGACACGATCACTCACATAACCTACTTCAAAATCATTCCCGGTTGTATCTAAAAATTCCGAATGGGTAATTATGGTGAAAATTTCATCATTCTTGGGGCGATAAGTCTTCAATAGATTGTTGCCCAACTGCATAAAGTCTGAACCACGATGGGCCAGTAGATATTGAGGCTGGACTGGTTTAACAATAACTTCAAAGCGCGGCTCATCATTGATATTTTCTAGATACTTAATACGATTACGAAGACGTTTAAGGCGGGCTTGTTCAAGTTGAATTGTATTTACAATTTCGGCCTCACGCTTGTTTAGAGTATATTTCAACTCATCAACACTAATATCACGCTCCATAATTAAGGCAATTTCTTCTAAAGGAATACCTAAATCGCGCAGAGCCAAAATCCGATATAAAGTTGCGAGTTGGTTACTCGTATATAAGCGATAACCAGATTCATCGCTAATTTTCGCTGGCTTAAACAAGTCAATCCGATCGTAATAGCGCAACAAACTTACCGGAACGACTGCTAGCTTCGAAAACTCGCCAATTTGATACATGTATATCCCTCGTCGGGCTAACTCTATGTGATTGAAATCATATCACTGTCTATATTAGTTTCAACTAAAAATACACATGAGTTTCAAGGCGGGTTTAATATTCTGTTGAATTTCTCCTTACGTTTTGCCGTTCATTTTATGCGCTAGTCTGAGAGGGCAAGCAAGGCAACAAAGTACCTTGCTTGATTTGAATACAAATGAGATCGCGCCTTATATATTATTCCCACTCTAGCTCAGCGAATGTTTCAATATGATCGGCTGTCAAATAGTCAGCAAATGAAGTGTCGTTTTTTAAATAGTACGAAAAGAAAATGACACTCAAATGATGATAAAGCTGACGCGTATATTTGTCCTCAAATACGGTTCTATGTCCGGCATCGAGGAAACTTACTAAATGCACGAAATCGGGATTCATATTCTCAAAATAGAAACGGGCATCAAATTTATAGTTACAACTGACATCTAAACTCGCCCCGATGATCAGGGTTGGGACCGCAATATCACTTAAACTTTCCTGTGCCATAAGACCACTTAAGCAAGGTGATTGAGGCATGATGGCCGCAATTCGAGGATCTGTGGTAGCAGGCCACCAGTCAGTTTCATCAAAATC
>JBNLCD010000750.1:0-2419 GCA_050303635.1 Anaerolineae bacterium | reverse complement strand
AGCCACCGCCCATCCGACCGACCGCTTCGGCGGCCGTGCGCATACTGGCATCATCTGCCCCAATCACGACCAGATTATGATGATCATGCGCGACCGTTCCGGCAATGGCCCCGCGTTTGAGGCCAATCCCTTTGATGAGTCCCAAACCGATATTGCCACTCGCTTGATGCCGTTCAATGACCGCAAATTTGAGCAAATCACGGGTTGGATCGGCCACAATTTGCCCATCCGCCGTCGGCGCATCTTCCACGAGATGGTTAGTCACCAATTGATCGGGAATACTCTCAATGACGCGCACTTTCTCGCCAGTAGCAGGCATGGTGAAATCGACGGCATTCCAATCGACATTGATGGAATTACGCATACTCGTCACATCCTGCCGACTGACATTGCTGGTCACCTGACCATCTTGGGCCACCAGAATTCCGCCGCGAAAAACCAGTTCAGCACGTGGGGCTTGCAAATCGGAGAACACCATCAAGTCCGCGCGATAACTTGGTGCAACTGCCCCTTTATCATAGAGCCGAAAATATTGCGCGGCATTCAAACTGCCCATCCGCAAAGCATCAATCGGATCGATGCCATATTCAATCGCCACGCGCACCATATAATCAATCGAACCTTGATCAATCAAATCTGCCGGCTGACGGTCATCTGTGCAAAAACAAATCCGCGCGACATTCTTGGGGGTTATCACGGGCAGAAGTGTTTCTAAATTGTGGGCGTTGGTGGCTTCGCGGATAAAGAGTTGCATACCCAGCCGCAACTTTTCTTGAGCTTCGGCAACGCTGGTGCACTCATGATCACTCCGAATCCCCGCTGAAACATAAGCATTGAGTGCTTTATCCGTTAAGGCGGGGCAATGACCATCGAGCACCAAATCTTTGAAATGGAGGATTTTTTCTAAAACCGCCGGATTGCCCTCCACCACCCCCGGATAATTCATCATTTCGGCCAGACCTAAAACCCAACGATTGCCGAGGAGCGTTTTGAGCGCTTCCGCATCGAGAACCGCCCCCGCTGTTTCCATATGGGTCGCCGGGACACAACTCGACGCCATCACATACATATTAAGCGCACCATATTTGGCCGCATCCAACATAAAACGAATGCCTTCGAGACCATGCACATTCGCAATTTCATGGGGGTCCGTAATCACGGTCGTAATGCCGTGCGGTAAAACAGCGCGTGCAAATTCAGGTGGCACACATAAACTACTTTCGATGTGTACATGCGCATCAATCAGACCGGGCGCAACATACCGTCCACCCAAATCGACGACCTGTTCCGCTTCATAGCCTTCGCCAACGCCGACGATATAGGTGCCATCAATGGCAATTTCGGTGGGATAGATTTCACCCGTATGTAAATTAATTAATTGGAGATTCGTCAATAAAAGGTCACATGGGGCATCGCCACGGGCAATGCGAATTCGATCATTTAAAGCCATCTAATTTTCCTTTACGTTGCAAAAAACAATGCTTAACCGCAGAGTATACCGCAAATATCCTCGTTTCTCATCCATCGCCATACACGCTAAACCACTCCGCCACATGACGATTTTTTGTATTGTACAAAATTGGTGCTTGAGGTTCACGTTACGTAACCCCTCATAATATCAGTAGAAAGTCCTAAAAACCGAATGTAGGAGACTCAAATGACAGCCAAAATACTCGTAGCGTATGCGAGCCGGGGTGGTTCAACCGCCGAAATTGCTCAAGCTATTGGCGCAACCTTGCGCACCCAAGCGCATGCAGTTGATGTTTTACCCATGCAAGATGTACACGATATATCAGCCTATGAAGCGGTGATTGCCGGAAGTGCCATTCATAAGCAGAAATGGTTGCCCGAAGCGCTGGATTTTATGCAACGCCATCAACACCAATTGCAAGAAAAACCATTTGCCGCATTTCTGGTGTGCTTAGCCTTAGCCCTGAACGGCGAACAGGGTCGGACGAAGGGCCGCGTGGCCGCCGCCTCATGGCTTGAACCGGTGCGCGCCATGGTCAAACCCGTGAGTGAAGGTCTGTTTGCTGGCGTGCTGGATCTGCGCAAAGTCCGGAATCCTGTGATGAAAATTTTAGGTTGGCTCGGCATCTTGATCGGCATCTGGTCCGCCGGTGATCATCGCGATTGGGATGCCATTCACGCTTGGGCGGAATCCTTACCCGCCGAATTATTGACTTAGATAAACTCAAAAAGGAGAATCATCATGCAAACATTGAACAAATTTGGTTTCCATATTTTATTGGGATTGCTGGGCCTCTTGGCCATCGGACTCGGTCTCGATTTTGGCTTAGGTGGGATTGAATCACTCGGCTTTCAAGGTCTGCACGATTTTGTAACTGTGACCAATAAAGCCATGTACGGCGTGCAAGATAGCAATATGCACTTTTTAGGCGGGATGTTGCTGGCCGTG
>JBNLCD010000749.1:0-2431 GCA_050303635.1 Anaerolineae bacterium | reverse complement strand
TATTGTGAATAACGCGCGTCACGCCTTCAATTGCTTGGATCTTGGCCTCAACTTGGGCGGCATCTTCACCCAACGCCAAAACATGCACATTCGCTCCCGCATCAATGGTGTAATACGCTTCAAGGCCTGCTTTACGCCAATTCATCACACATTGCATAATGCGCAAAGTCACCGGACTCCAATAGAAAATTGGTGGTTGGGAGGTCATCGCAATGAGATGCAGACGCACGGCTTCGCGCTCGGTTTCTTCCCCGAAGGTGGTCCAATCCCGATCTAAAATGGCCCGGCGCATGGTTTTGACAGATTGTTGGGCTAAATCAGTACGCGTACTATTAAACGGACTGGTTGAGACCAAGCTATTTCCTTCGGCTGAACCAACTTCCTTGTGTTCCGTTTGCGTGATAGCTACAAAATCGCGCACATCCCAATGTTCAGGTGGCGCGATTTGCTCCGCAAAAGATTCTTCATTTGTTTCGCCAAAATGCCATTCGACAAAACCGCTGGGTACGGAACGACATGCGGACCCAGATCCTTGCCGCGCCAGAATCGAGAGTTCTTTTTCGCTTAATTCCAAACCTGCCGCTGTACAGCCCGCGACGGTCAAGGCGGCAAAAGCGGATGCAGATGAGGCAATCCCTGCTCCCATCGGAAAATTATTATTGGAATCAACACGGGCAAACGTTGAAATGCCGGCTATGTTGCGGATACGGTCTAAGTGCTGACTGACACGCAAAGTTTGTTTGGAATTAAGGGTTTCGCCCTCTAAATTCACTTCATCTTCGTCGAGCGTATCATCAAACTCAACGGTCGTGGTGGTATAAGTCGATGATAGATTCATGGAGACTGAACCATTCATCGGTAGACGCAATTTATCATCAATCCGCCCCCAATATTTCACAAAAGCAATATTACTGGTTGCACGGGCAGTTGCATGAGGCAAGTGGTTGGCCATCTTCTCTCCTTCAGGATGGTCTATAACATCTCTAAACTTATGAGTTATCTAATTTTACACGCGGGGTGATATTAAACCGCATATTGGTATCAAATTTATTCGGATTAGCGAGCGGACTGGGCATCACTGCGCCATCCGCAAAATATTCAAAGCCAAAACTCAGGGCATCGCCTGTCTGCTTATTGGGGAAGGGCAAAAGACGTGCTGTGAGTGGTTTGTCGAGGCGTAAAGACAGCGCCGCTGTATCGAGCAAAATATCCCGTAAGCCATTCACCGAAATATCGCCCGCGAGTGGAATACAGTCGAGACCAGTGCCACAAACGGCACTGAGTAACAATAATTCATTGATACTGAGGCGACCTTGTTGGGCCCGCTCCGCCAGAATATTATCTTCTAGAATCGGCAACATTAAGCCGCTAAAACCGGCGCGATTGAATTGGGCGGCTTCAATCGCATTCATGATCAAACTGGCCGCCGCGATCATGCCATTCCCGCCAAATTGGGCCCCCAGACCTTCGAGGGCATGACCCAAACTTTGATTCGTTTCAGGATAAGGGGCCAGTGAGAAATCAAGGCCGCTGAAGGTGATGCCATAATCATGGGCGATACTATCTGCTACATAACTGAGCCCGTCTGCCGTTTCTTGAATGAGACGCGTCAGATTGTCACGGGCTTCAATGGGATTCGTGGCTTCATGGAACGCCTTGACACCCAAATCTGCCGCTTGAATAGCGAGACCAAAAGCCGGGTCGCCACCCGCATGATAAGCCACGGGTAAGAACGGCGCACCGGGACCACAATTAGCCAATGCCGCAAAATAGAGATTACTCATCCCGTCTGCCGTGATGGTGCTCAACCGTTGGATAAGCTGAGCCACGTCTAGTAAACGTGGCAAATCGATGCCTTTGTTCTTATCCGCAATCACCGCCGTGGCAAAAACACCTTCCACCTCAGCGATGACATCCCCAATAGCGTGAATATAGGCCGGATCATCATCGAGGCCCACCGTGCCAATGGATAGATAATCAATTCCGCTATTCTGACAGGCCGCATAAACATTTTTGACGAGTTGGGGCAAAGTTGCGAGATTATTTTGACCAAGGCCCTGTGGAAATGGCTGTGTCGCGAGTCGAGCCGATTGGACGTCAAAGCCAGCATCCACAAATGCCTGGCGCGTCACATCTACAAAATGCCCGATGTGTTGAATATCAGCTTCGGAGTTATCAGGGTAGAGTTCGCTAAAATAGGTGATTGAACGAATTTTCGGCATAAGTATCTCCTTACAGTTAAAATTATTGTAACGCAGACTGCGGGAGATTGGCAGACTTGGTCAAAAATGCATATTTGAGCCTTTTTGAACCTTAAAAATACTTTAACATATATAAAACAAAAAAATACTGTATACTTAAGGAAAACATCGTATTGAGGAGGTGGCTTATGACGAAAGCCCAACTTCGTGCCTTACAAGAAATTCCCGGT
>JBNLCD010000748.1:0-2446 GCA_050303635.1 Anaerolineae bacterium | reverse complement strand
AGCAAGTTAATCATATAAACGAATAGGATTTTTCGCAAACGAAAATGTAAATCAAATTTTAATTAAGGAGTTGCTTAGCAATGTCCTCAAGTGTATCGATATGCAAAGATTGGAACGCGCGTTCATACGTCACATCGTCGACACGCGTTTGCAACATCTCAATTAAAGGTTGCGCGATGAAAACTTTTGTTTCTGCCGTGGTCGAAGGATGCCGCATGACTAAACCCATAAGTTCAACTGCATCCAACACCTCATTGCGCTTAAGTTTTGTACCAGCCAAACCCGCAATGCATCCTAACGTCACCATTGAATTGTTCTGGGCAAGAGATTTTTCCAAAATCTCATAATATTTTTCTTCAGCCAGTTCCCAATTTCCCATCGCATAATTGGCATGGGCTAAATTAAGTGGAACGCCTGATAAAGCATAAAAATGTCCCAACTTGGTAAACAGCTCAATAGATTGCTCATAATAAATAATGGCTTCATCATAACGTTGTTGATAACGCAAGTTTTCTGCTTGTGTATTGAGAATACTCGCGTATTCAGCTTCATGGCCGTCAAGTTTTTCTGCTAACTTGAGGGATTCTTCCAAATAATCATCGGCCGTGGTGAAATCTTTCTCCATGATAGCGAGCGCTCCCAGCCACATAAGAATCAAGCTCATCATTTCAATCTTTAAAAAGATACGAGATAATCTCAAGGCAGATTGTAAATAATCTTTAGATGCTTCTATTTGTCCTTGTCGTAAAGCAATAGACCCTCGTAAATACATAATATCCACGACTAAACTTTCGGTCTCTAGTTCCTCAACCACAATCAAGCACTCTTCACATGCCTTAAGACTTTCATCAAAAGCACCTTGATGGAGATACGATTGGGCCAACCAATGCAAGTTTTTCAAGTACCAACTTTTATCTTCTTGTCCTAATTCTTGATAGATAGTTAGTGCCCGATTGAGATATTTTGCCGCTTCCGCAAAGGTACCACGATACAATGCTAGTGAGCCTGCTAAACTGCTATATTTCATTTCTTTACGCGGATTATTTGCTAAATGCCAATGATGCACCAGAGTCACGGCATAATCGCTCAAATCATGATGTTTGTCTTCAATAGCGAGCGCAACTTGGCCATGTAAATCACGACTTTCATCTGTAGAAAGTTGATCGACAATACCTTGTCGGATTTTGTCATGTGTAAAGCGCCACACACCATCACTGACTTCAATGATCGCACTGCTGGAACAAACATCTAGCCATTTGCTAATATCTTTGAATTCATACATCACATGCTTTTTGACGATATGATCCAATAATGGTAGATTGATTTCACGTCCCATGATGGAAGCCAGTTGTAATATTGTCTGATGCTTAGCGGTGATACTGCTTAAGCGGCGATCAATAATATCTTGGATACCACGGGCAAAAATAGTTGAAGGAATTTCAATAGTCGCGATTTTCGAGAGTTGCCCTGCTTCTTCAGCCAAAGCACGCACAGTCTCAACGAGAAAGAATACATTGCCTTCAGTCTCTTTATTTAACAGATCCAAAATACGCGATTGGGCACCTAAAGTACCCAACATGGATACACTTAATTCGGCAATTTCTGTAGATGTTAAACGCTCTAGCCTAATGAAATTCATTTGCGGGAATTTCGTGGGTAAATTGGGGCGCTCGTCGTCCCGAAATGATGCAATAATCATTAATGGGTTTTCCGCACAAACATCGAGAACGGTTTCTAAAATATCCATGCCGTCGCTCATCCATTGCAGATCTTCTAGGATAATCACTAATGGATCAGGATACCGTTGAATGATATTGGTGATACTGGTCACCAATCGCAACTTGGTTTCCTTGCTTTTGAGTTCCGGCGCATCATCGACTGGCTGGTCTAACAAACGCTCAATATCAGGTACCAGTGGCTTGATAACCCGTGCTTCAAGTTCCGTGAGTTCCACCATTAAACATAAGCGCCGCAGAATATTCCGCCATGCTTGATACGGAACCCCACCGCCTTTGACTGCTTGGCCAAATAACACCAGTGAACCTTCAACCATCGCGCGAATACGAACTTCATCAATCAGCCGGGTTTTGCCTACCCCGCTTTCGCCACCGATTAACCACGCACTCCCTTGTCCGGTCTGAACATTATTGAGTGCTTCAGCCATTGCTTCTTGCTCATCTTGACGCCCTACAAAACTTGCCGCTTGCAAATAACTTTCGCGGATTTCGGCTGTTTCAAGGAAAAACGGTTCATCCAAAAGTGCATTAAACGCCTGCATAACTGTCGTTGCATCAGGATAACGACTACCGGGATCTTTAGCCAGCAGACGGAAGATAATTCGAGCCAATGAAGTCTTTGGTATATATTTTTCTTCAGGCTTTTTAACCGATAATTCACTTGGAGTGGCTTGGATTTCGCTTAGATAATCTTCCACTTCTTCGCGTGA
>JBNLCD010000747.1:0-2448 GCA_050303635.1 Anaerolineae bacterium | reverse complement strand
AATTCAATTACAGCAACTCAGGCTATGTATTGTTAGGAATGATTATTGAACAGCTTTCTGAACTATCATACGAGGAATTTCTGCAACAGCGTATTTTCGACCCGCTGGAGATGACCCAAACTTGCTATCTACACAACGAACCAATCGTACATAAACGGGCGAGCGGTTATCATCCGGGTCCGCAAGGCGTTGTCAACGCACCCCTTATTAGCATGACCTATCCCTATTCAGCGGGCGCGATGGGATCAACGGTATTAGATTTAATCAAATGGAAAAATGGGTTAAGACAATTGGTCTCGCCGGAAACACTCGATTTGATGCGTACACCCACCACTTTAAAGAACGGCACACTTTCAGATTATGGTTATGGTTGGTTTGTCAATGAATTTGAGAATTTACCCACGATCAGTCATGGTGGCGGAATTTTCGGTTTTCATGCTTTTATGGCGGAACTTCCCGATATTACTGCGATTGTCTTGACCAATAATATATCTTTACCTGTTCCATACTTAACCGCCAATATGGTTCGACATGTCCTCGGTCTGCCTGCATTTGACGTCACCCCCGTTTCTCTTTCCACGGAGGAGCTTGAAAAATGTTGCGGAGAGTTTGGGGCAGACAACATCCCCAAATTTGAGATCGCTCAGCACGAAGACTCTTTAGCTATCAATGGAAATCCAAATCCACTTGTACCCCTGAGCGAAACTAAATTTTTTAATGCTGACCAATGTCATTTTTTAGAGTTCTCAAATGAAGAAGATGGGCACTATACGCATTTAACGATCAATATCCATTTTATGAAGATTCAGCTAGAGCGTAAATTAGGTGCAAGTGATGAGAATTCTTAATTGACTGGTAATCTCTTGATAAAAACGAGAGTGCAATTAACTGACAAGATAATTGCACTCTTTTTGTAAATTCTCGATGTGTCGTGTAAGAAATATGTGAATCTTGGTAAATCAAGGACATGAAGACCCTTGTTAAAGGAATAATCAAGGGTTGAACGGGTCTGATAATCCCCAAATTAGCCATAACAAGGTGGCTTTAGCCCCTTGCTTTGGGAGTAACTTAGTAATCGTGCGATTTTACGCATAAGACAAGACTAAGCCAAAACTCACGTTAAAACAACGAGTTCGTTTGTTCGCGTGTCCCGATTTGAGTGCTATACGCCCGATAAAATGTTTGCATGCCAAATATCGCAATTTGTTGTTCGGGTGATAAGCCCATAAGTTTCTCGTAGCCGACAAGTTGTGAGCGATGACAACGGACCGCTTCCCAGATTTGCGGTACATAGTCAGTTGTATTCATGCGGACTGATATAGACCAATCTGGCCAAGGAGTTGAGCGTCTTTCTACCCCATCAATATTCATCACCAACTCGCCAAAAGCGGCTTCGTAACTCTGTAGCTCAGCTTGAGTGGCCACAAAATAATAAAGGGCTTCGACCTGATGAGCCGGTTGGGAGTTGTTGTTGCCGCTATGGGCAGATTGCATCACTGCCGCTGTCGCAAATTGTGAAATAGCAATATGATCGGGATGACCATAGACTCCAAATGGATCGAAGGTGAGCACAACATCGGGTTGAATCGTGCGAATGCGAGCGGCAATTTCAGGAATAATTTGCGCGGGGTCCGCTTGATCGAGATCGCCATCCATATAGTCCAACAATTTGACCGATTTCAGCTTGAGAACCTCAGCGGCGGCATAGAGTTCTTTCTCACGGATTTTACCCAGCGCTTCTTCGCCCGGATTATCTTCTTCGGCGCCAAACCAGCCCCGTTGCCCACGTGTTGCACAGATAAGATGGGTTTCGATGTTTTGGTCAGCATATAAAGCTAATGCGCCACCAATCCCCAGCGTTTCATCATCAGGATGCGCTAAGATAGCCAGAATTTTCTTGCTCGACATAGATGACAATTCCTCTTCAAATTATCGATTTAGAAAGATTGGATTAGATTAGATACGATGCGTCTTGAAGAAGATCGTTGATCAGTTCTTCCAAGCTCACGTCATCATTTTGATCAGCGTGTGAACTATCATATTGTTGGCCGAGTCGACCGATGGTTTGCTCAACGCGGTGAATGATTTCTTGCTTACTGCCAGTGTAGTTCATGACAAACCGCAGGAGAGCGCAACCTTTGTCGGAACGATCCGTGACAATCCACAGTTCGCCCAAACCAATCAAGATAGATAAGATAAAATTGACAAGTTGGGTATCGACCATACTCAGTGCTTCCATGAAATATTGCTCAGCTTTTTCATAGTTGCCCAGTCTGAGCATGGTATTTCCCAATCCTTCTAAGGATTCCGCAATACCGCCGAGATTACCCATCATGCGATTGAGGGCGACACCTTCTTGGAAATATTCTTTGGCTTCTTCAAATTGACCCAGCGATAAGGTCACGGCTCCTAAATGATTCAGAACCGCCCCCATCCCTTGCGCATCAT
>JBNLCD010000746.1:0-2450 GCA_050303635.1 Anaerolineae bacterium | reverse complement strand
GGAGGGGGTAGTTCACCTCATCATTTACGATTATGTTTGGTATCCGCTAGCGACGGTTAAACCCCAATGCGTTGCGCAAACTTCGCAAGTTGCGCGCTGGCATTCTTGGTGATGGCCGGACCATGCCCAAAGACCAAAACTTCAGGCTCCAGATCAAGCAATTTACGCACCGATACGCGCGCCTCGTCCATATCCTTGCTGAATGATTTAATCGGCAGGGTGAGACGGCCAAAGACGTGGAACATTGCATCCCCGACAATTAAAACTTTTTGGTCAGCCTGCCAGAAAGAAAGATGGCCATCTTCGTGACCGGGCGTCGCAAAGACCGTGAGCCCCGGCCAGATGTCGTCCAGACTGTCACCATGACTCAATTCACGGGTAATGTCAGCCGGAATATGCGGGGCGGAGAGGGCCGATGACCAGACGTCGGCTTGAAGCACCGCCTGTAATTTCTCCATGCCGCCAATATGATCATCATGTTCATGGGTCATCAGGATACGTTGAATATCAGATGGATTATGGCCCTTGGCTTGGATTTTCTTCAAAACACCGTTCGCACCCATCCCCATTCCGGTATCGACCAGTGTCAAACCCTTCTCTGTGGTGATGAGGAAGACATTCACACCCGGAATACTCGCAATTTGATAGAGTTGATCAGTTACTTTTTTCATTCTTCATCCTCATCTAAATAATCGGGCATTTTGAACACGACTTCAGCCAGATCGAGCAATTCTTCTTCATCAATGGTTTGATTGTTGAATTCACTATAGAGCGCCACATTAGCCGATGGGTCGATGGCATACCGCCATTGCCGTTTTGAGACTTCGCGCAAAACGGAGCGGCAATTATCGCACCGGACCGCCCGCCGTACCCGTGGAATACCGAGCACATGATAGGGCCGTTCTTCGAGCTCGAGTTGCCCTTCTTGGCAAATAGGACAATCGGCCAGAATAAATCCCTCAGCATAGCGATCTACGCCCGCACTACTTAATGAATAGGCCATGATATAGCCACCGATAACGAGTGTCACAATCAGTCCGATTCCCAAAATCCAGAGCGGCATCCCACCATCACCATCGCTATTCGCTGAATTGTCATCAGAACGACTCGTTTCAATCACGGAGGGTACCCGCGTTGTCGTTGAGGTGGGACTGGGGGTAATCGTTGCCGTCGATGTGTCACTCGGTGTGAAGCTCGCCGTTGGCGTTGGTGTTTCCGTGGCCGTGTCTGACGCGGTAGGCGTCAGCGTAGCAGTGGCCGTTGCTGTATCTATTTCGGTGGCCGTTTCCGTTAGCGTTGCGCTCTCGGTGGCTGTGATAGTCTCCGTAATGGTTAAACTTGCCGTTGGACTCATCGTCGCGGTGACACTGGCCGTTACCGTGGCGGTGGCTGTGTCTGATGGATTTGCCGTCGCGGTCGCCGAAGGTTGGGCCGTTGCCGTTGATGTGAGCGTAGCCGAAGCTGTGGCGCTGGGTGCTACCGTTGTAGGTAATGCTGTTGTTGCCGCTGGCGCATCCGTCCGGGATGGCGTTAGGCTGGGCACCATGGTTGTTGTAACCGTGACTGTCTTCACATGAATAGGTGGTAAACCAGTCGATTCAACGGTGGGATAAAAAATAAGTGACGGGTCCGGGGTAGGCGAATCCGCAACTTGCGCGTGACTGGCTTGAAATTGCCAGCCCAAGCTGATGATAAACAAGCTCCCTACGCCGAGTAATATACTCAAGACATGCCAAGGTCTTAATACCCGCCCCATTAATGCAACAATCCTTTACTGCATCTAATTCTGGCGTTCAGTATAACATAGTTTACGATGACAGTTAGAGCGAATGCCTTCATCACTTTAACAAAGTTTGTTGCTAAAGATAAATCATGATTTCAATTGGTTTCGCACGATTAAGCAAACGGAAAAATACATAGATTTTTCCCTACGAGTTGCCACAATATCGTATTATCCCAGCTATTTCTTCAATTCAAACGTATTTGTTGTTTTGCAACTTAGCAAATAAATTATGGTGGGTTAAACGAATTAATGACTTCACAGGTAGGGGACGAGGCTAGTTTTTACGGAAGGTTAAACAGACGGAGTGACGATTCAAATCCATAGTTAACAAACAGCGTCCTATAAATGGACTGCGACCGTCGCCGCCAGAGGATTTAAACCCATTTATAGGGTGATGATTTTTAGCCCCGAATTTATTCGAGGGCGGTTAACGGACCAGCATCATTTCCCAAAAATCGAGTTAGTGTATGATTGGCGAGCAATTATTAAAACCTACCCTTATGAGTATATGGGGGCATCGGTGTATGTATGCCCCCACACTTATTAATAATCTTAGGCCTGCCTTAACCCCGTGCGGCTAATTTCGCTTCCATATCGACTTGCCATGTATCCCAATGTGAACCCGCGAACAGGCCATCCGTATCAAATAAACCTGTATACCACGGTT
>JBNLCD010000745.1:0-2455 GCA_050303635.1 Anaerolineae bacterium | reverse complement strand
CGTGGGCAGATCGTTTCATCATATTACGAGCACGGCTTTATGAGGGAGGTTATGACGATTTAACGGAGGTGGAAAAGAAAAACGCCTCAAACCTTCAAGGTTTGAAGCGTCATATGCCCCCACGGGGATTCGAACCCCGGTTTCAGCCTTGAAAGGGCCGCGTCCTGGTCCTCTAGACGATAGGGGCTTATCGTCAAAGCATGAGGAGTTTAACACAGTGCCCATATGCGGTCAAGAGTTTTTTGTCGCAATTTTAAAAATTGGTTTAGCGCGTCTACACTGGCTCCCCGCGAATCACGTCATAGAATAAGGGATAACGCTCTGTGGGTGATTCGCTAATTGAAAATCCATTCTTTTTAAGACGTTCTAAAGTTGAGTTGAGTTTCTCTTCGTCATTGGCTAACAGAGTGAATAATTCTTCGCCACGTGTCACCTGATCACCTACATTTTTGAGCGTAAGCACCCCGACGCCATGATCAACCGGATCAGATTTGCGCAAACGCCCTCCACCCAACGCAACGACGGCCATGCCAACCTGCAAGGCATCCAATTTTTCAATATAACCAGCTTGGGGAGCTGTAATATGCGCTTCAAATTGCGCACTCGGCAATAAGTCTGGATCATCGATTTGCGCAATATTGCCACCCTGGCCTTCAATCATGAGGCGGAACTTAGCAAAAGCACTCCCATCGTCAATGCTTTGTTGCACACGTTCCCGCGCGGCTTCAATTGTATCAACACCACTCTCCGGCGCGAGGATGAGCATATATGCCGCCGTTTCGACACAATGCTCATGAAAATCTTCGGGTCCATTGCCTTTTAACGTGGCGATAGCTTCCTTGATTTCAACGGCCAGACCTGCCGCTACCCCGAGTGGCTGGTTCATATCGGATACCAATGCAACCATATGTCGCCCTGCATCGACGCCAATATCGACCATAATTTGGGCGAGTTTCTTCGCATCTTCCACATTACGCATAAACGCCCCAATGCCCGCTTTGACATCCAAGACAATCGCATCCGCCCCTGCCGCGATTTTCTTGCTCATAATACTACTCGCAATGAGGGGCAAACTGCTCACCGTGGCAGTTACATCCCGAATAGCATACAGGGATTTATCCGCAGGGGCTAAATCTGCGGTTTGTCCGGCCAACACAATACCATTTTTTCGGGCGAGTGTTTTGAACTCATCAATGCCAATTTCAACGCGGAAACCATCAATGGATTCGAGTTTATCAAGGGTACCGCCGGTGTGCCCTAAACCACGCCCACTCATTTTTGCAACAGGGACTCCGCAAGCCGCGACCATCGGCAAAACCACCAATGACGTTTTATCACCAACCCCGCCACTCGAATGTTTATCTACCGCAAAAGGTACGGCGTCGGACAAATCCATAATTTCGCCGCTTTCGGCCATCGCAATGGTTAATGCGACTGTTTCTTCGCGGGTCATACCATGATGATAAACCGCCATCGCCCATGCCGCGGCTTGATAATCTTCGGCTTGACCGGCAGTGTATTGTTCGATGAAAAATTTGATTTCTTCAGCGGAAAGAGGTTCGCCATCCCGCTTCTTGGCAATAATATCTACAATATTCATTGTGTCGCCTCGTTAGTTAAGCGTAATTTTAGGCTAATTAATATCGTCTAAGGTGATTGAGTATAACGGAGGAATCATCGCAAATGCAACCAGCTTTCATTGTTATTGGGTTAATGCTTATTTACGGCCTGTTCCATAGCATTACAGCGGCCTTAGGGTTTAAAAAGTGGATGCGCAAGGTTTTAGGTGAACGCTTATTTTTAGGAACCTATCGTCTGCTCTATAGCATGATTTCAACAGTATTATTATTACCCATCATGGCTTATGTCGGGATGCATCCGGGGGCCATTGTCTGGGAAGTGAAAATGCCCTACACCTTTGTTTTACTCTTTATTCAGGGTCTGGGCGGTGTGGGCCTCTTGATATCCATTCTGCAAATTGATGGAATGCGCTTTTTAGGGGTGCGCCAATTTTTTGCCTACCTCAATGGTGATCCCTTACCCCTGCCCCCCGAATCCTTACAAAAACTGGGCGTCTATGCTTTAGTGCGCCATCCACTATATTTATTTTCAATGCTGGCCTTGTGGCCGGTCCCTGTGATGACCGAAACCTCCTTAGGATTTATCGTGGGGATCAGTCTCTATTTTGTTTTAGGGTCAATCTGGGAAGAGCATAAGTTGCGACAAGAATTTGGTGAGGTTTATATACAATATCAGGCCGAAGTTCCGTGGCTGATTCCATTTATCAAATTCTAATTGAGTTTTCACTTGAAACCAGCGCCTATCCCCGCTAGATTTATGGTAATATCTGCCTAAAATTTAACATGGAGACCGATTTAATATGGCAACCCGAACTGCAAAAAGTTCAGCACAACGCCAAAATCAAATGACCATTCTTGCGGTATTTGGCTTAATT
>JBNLCD010000744.1:0-2462 GCA_050303635.1 Anaerolineae bacterium | reverse complement strand
TATAAGTTTTCAGCGCTTGCTTGACCACAAACATCCGCGAGGTGGGGATGGGGGTCATATTGCTGGGGTAATCAACCACAGGGATTAAATTGTCTTCGGGAACAGAATAAGTGGGTTTAATTTGCATTGATTTTTCTCACTAACACTTTGAATCGCTAATATTACAGGTTATTCTGACAGTCTCAACACGCAAAGTCAATCAAATCTGAGGAATATTGTGCAAAATGTCACAGCCACTTATTGATTACACAAATCAAGATATTTCGTATATTACGCAGAGTCTACTGCTAGAAACAAAACTCCCTACTCAAGCGGATTTAGCCGTAGTTTTTGGAACGCGGCATGCCACGCCAATTCCTTTAGCCGCAGAACTCTATCGGCAAAATATTGTGCGCTTTATTGTGGTGACAGGTGGCATTAATCGGTTCACCCAAGAAAATGAAGCGCAAGCTCATGCGAAATTACTGCGTGCGGAAGGTGTCCCAGACGAGGCCATTGTTATTGAAGATCAATCAACCAATACGCTAGAGAACGCCCAGTTTTCGCTTCCGAAAATCGCCCAAAAATTCGAGCTCACGAATCTTAAGAACGTGATTGCTGTCGCAAAATGGTTTCATGCACGGCGGGCCTTGATGACTCTCAAAAGACAGTGGCCACAAGGTATTCGCTATTATGTCCAGAATTATTATCCAATTGATATTCGACTCGATAATTGGCATTTAGATGAATTTAAACGTGAGCGGGTCATGAAAAATTGGCGAAATATTTCTTATTATTTGGAAAAAGGTGATATTGCTGAGATTGAAAATTCGGGAGATCATTATAGCTAAAATCATTTAGCGCAAGGACAGGCAGATATGGGGCCTTTCAGAACTAAAGGACAATGCAAGTATTGCAAAAAGGAATATGCGCAAACAGGTATTACGCGGCATCTCCAATCTTGCAAAGAACGACAAAAAGTCATTAAACAAGAAATTGCTCAATCTAAGAGATTAGTACCAATTTATCATTTACGCATTCAGGGAACCCACTTGCCATTTTATTGGTTAAATGTGGAAATTGCAGGCAAATCTACATTAGCAGAATTGGATCAATTCTTGCGTGATATTTGGGTTGAATGTTGTGGACATTTAAGTGCATTTCAGATCAAAGATCAAAATTATATGTCGCATGCTTTTGATGATGTTATACCGTATGCCGAAAAGGATGAGGTTCTAGCTGAAATAACCGCAGGTTTAGAGGCTGATCGACAAGAGTTGAAATCAAGCAGAGCCGAGTTAGATCCATTTACCTTGAAAATGGTTCAGCGGCTTGAGGAAGACCTTTTGCAGTTTGATATTGATATGTCAGGTCCTTTGAATGAATTGCTCACAGAAGATACTACATTCGACTATCGATATGATTTTGGTTCGACCACTTACCTTGACTTACGGGTGATTGAAATTCGGCAAGGACGGTTGAAAAAAGGTCAGGTCAATATCATAGCTCGAAATAATCCACCTGATTTTCCCTGCGAAGTTTGCGGTAAACCGACGACGCAATTATGTCCAGAATGCCTCTGGTATGGTGAAGGCTATTTTTGTGATGTGTGTGCAAAAAAGCATGAGCACTATTCAGAATACGGTGAATTCATGCCTTTGCCGAATTCACCACGAGCGGGGGTTTGTGGATATGACGGGACTTAAGTTTACAGTTGTTGAAGCGCCCACATCGCATGTTCGCGCACAAGTTCAGATTCATCTGTGTTGGCTAGTGGCTGGAGGAGCGCTATAAATTCGGGTAGACCAGAATTTCCCGCCGCAACACAGGCATTGCGGATGAGGCGTTCCCGCTTGATGCGCAGAATGGGTGAATCGGCAAACCGTTCTTTGAATCGGGGTGTGTCGAGTTGAAGGAGTTCAGTCAGATGTGGCGCGACTTGCTCAATATCTGCGGGGAAAAACTTGGTTTCCAATGTTTGCATCGCAAAACGATTCCATGGGCACACTTCTTGACACACGTCGCACCCATAAATCCAGTTGCCGAGTAAGGGTCGCATTGCAACGGGAATACTTGATTTTAGTTCGATGGTGAGATAGCTGATACAACGGCGGGCGTCGAGTTGATAGGGCTGAGGAAAGGCATCGGTAGGGCAAGCCTTTAAACAGCGGGTGCAAGTGCCACACATCGTTTCACGGTGGGGTTCATCATATTGAGTAAAATCATAAGTAGTCAGCAATTCGCCTAAGAAAAAATAGGACCCAGCTTGTGGATGAATCAGCATCGTATTTTTGCCAATAAAACCCATTCCAGCTTGTTGAGCATGACTACGCTCTAAAATCGCCCCGGTATCAACATAAGCGCGATGCTTCACCGCCTGAGTTTCACCCAATTCCTGCTGAAGCCAGCTACCAAGCGCTTCTAGACGGGGAAGCATGATGTCATGATAATCGACGCCCCATGCATAATTAGATATCCGACCA
>JBNLCD010000743.1:0-2463 GCA_050303635.1 Anaerolineae bacterium | reverse complement strand
AAACCCGAGATTACCTTCAAAAAGCATATCGAGGCCCATCGTAGAAAATTCATCCGGAATATCGGTTAATTGTTCTAAAACCTGCCAATCTTCAGGTATAGCAGGCACATCACCCAGTGTCTCGCTATACTCACCACGCGCATATAAAACCTCACCCGAGATAATCGCTTCACCATCCAGCGTATAGCCAACATCGGCATCTATTTCATCGTGATAGAGATCAACGGTCATATTCATATGACCTTGTTCAGCCAGATTATCAACTTCACCATTCATAGCCAGATATTCAAGATTTTCTATCTCTAGCGATTGCTCAAAGATAGTTAACGTAAAGCGAATATCTTGGGAACGCGCCAATTCAAAAGCATATTGCTCATAGTTATTGACGATAGTTGGCGTTTCAAGATAACGCTCTAGCCAGCCTAATTCCTCTTCAGACAAGCCATCATTATCTTGCGCTTGCGTATTCACAGGCAAGACTAAAGTGGTGAGGAGAACGATTAGAAAAAAGAGTGATAGCTTTGACGACACGTTCAGTTTTCCTTATGACTAGATTTTTTCAACGACACGAAGTTTGGCACTTCGGGACCGTGGATTTTGGGCAATTTCTTCTGCATTGGCCATATACGGTTTGCGGCTAACTAACTTGAGTTGAGCCGTATGACCACAGGTGCAAATCGGTTGTTTGGGTGGACACAAGCAATCCGTCGCTTCTTGCTTAAAATATTGTTTGACAATGCGATCTTCCAAACTATGGAAGCTAATTATCGCGAGCCGCCCACCTTCTTTTAGCAAATCTACGGCTATTGGCAACACTTTTTCCACAGCTTCAAGTTCCCGATTCACCGCAATGCGCAACGCCTGAAAGGTGCGTGTGGCAGGATGGATTTTTTCTTTACTCCTATTGATGCTGGCAATGAGCTCAGCGAGTTGCGTCGTGGTCGTAATCGGGCGTTTTTCTGCGATGACACGTGCTATTTTGCGGCTATTTCGTTCTTCACCATATTGATACAGAATATTCGCAAGTTCATCGGCTGGCAGATGATTGACTAAATCCGCGGCAGTGGGATCATCACCCGTTGGATCAAACCGCATATCGAGGGGTGCTTCTTGTCGGAAGGAAAAACCGCGTTCACCTTCATCCAATTGCATCGAGGATAGGCCTAAATCAAGCAATATCCCATCAACATGAGGTGTTGGTGTGTCTAACCACGCCTGCGCTGTCTCGGCTATGTCTAAATAGCTTGTATGCTGAAGCGTGGCGCGTTCACCAAATTCTGCAAGACGGGCGTGCGCCAATTCCAGCGCACGCGGGTCACGATCTAAACCAAGGAGCCGATTATCGGTGCGGACATTTAAAATAGCATGGCTATGCCCACCCGCGCCGAGGGTCCCGTCAATATAGGTAGCTTCAGTTCGTTCAGCAACTTGCAAACTATCCAGAATAGTCTGCACCATGATTGGAATATGCGGTAATTCACTCATTGATTATTCTTCATCAGCAACTAATTGATAAACGCCCCCACCCAGATTGACGATATAGATTTCACCATCGGCATCTTGCGCAAAGGAACTTATATTGTAATCGGTGTCGAGAAATAATTCATTCACCCATTCACCGTTTTCATCTTGTTGGAGGGTCCACACAATGCCAGAACAATAATCGCCATAGAAATAGACACCATCCATTTCAGGCAATGCCGCACCATGATAGACGTAGCCCCCAGTGACTGAACATCCCGAGTCATGATTGTATTCAGCAATCGGGAAGACAGCATCTGCAATGGCAGGCCGTCCGCCATATTCATGATTACCTTCATAGTTACCCCAACCAAAATTAAGACCACTCACATCGGCTGAAACCCAATTAATTTCTTCAAATTCACCTTGGCCCACATCACCAATATACAGATCATCTGTCGCACTATCAAAACTATAGCGCCACGGGTTACGCAAACCATAATGCCAAATTTCCGGTAATCCACCCTCTTCGGCAAATGGGTTGTCAGCCGGAATACTATAGAGAGTTTCTTCGCCTGGATTATCGACATCGATGCGTAGTATTGAGCCCAGCCATATATTTAAATTTTGGGCATTTTCTTGCGGATCACCACCGGAACCACCATCACCGAGGCCAATATATAAATAACCATCTGGACCGAACGTAACCATGCCTCCATTGTGATTGCCATAGGGTTGTTCTTGTTGCAGAAAAACAGTTTCGGTAGATGGATCAACTTCATTGGAGTTGTCAAAATCAGTTTCAAAGCGGGATACGACTGTATTACCATTCGTATCAGTGTAATACACAAAAAAGTAACCGTTTTCAAGATAGTTAGGATGAAAAGCGAGTCCTAACAAGCCTTGTTCATTTCCATCTAATTTCGCCGTTCCTCGTAAATCCAAGAAAGCAGGATCAGTTTGGGTTACACCATCTTCTACCAGCAAAATACGACCGGTTTG